>CANGEG010000001.1 GCA_947452725.1 Comamonadaceae bacterium
AAGGTGTGCAACGCCAAGTGGCGCAAGCCACGCGCACCGCCTACCTGGGTCTGCAATCCGGATTGGGGCAAGTCCGCGCATTGGAAGCTGCTGAGTCCTCCAGCCAGGCGGCGCTGGATGCCAACCAATTGGGTTACAGAGTGGGCGTACGCATCAACATTGATGTGTTGAACAGCCAAAGCCAGCTGTACCAAACCAAACGTGATCTTGCCAAGGCGCGGTATGACGTGTTGGTCGGTCAGCTCAAGTTGCGCCAGGCCAACGGCAGCTTGAAGGCGGACGACCTGCAAGCGGTGAACGCCTTGCTGGCCAAATAAGCGCTGTTATTGAAGTAGCTGCGCCACCGCTTGCGCGGTACGCAGCGCAGCCCCTTTGTGGGCCTGCGCAAACGCTTGAGCCTGTTCGCCACGGTGCGTCAATTGCGCAGCATCGCTGAGCAGCGTCAGGGTTTGCGTCACGGCCAGCGCCATATCACTCACACGCTGCGCCGCACCGGCTTGTACCGCCATCTCTGAGGCTTGCGCGAAATTGAAGGTGTGCGGTCCCATGATCACCGGGCAGCCACAGGCCGCCGCTTCGATCAGGTTTTGTCCGCCCAAAGGCGCAAAGCTACCGCCCAACAAGGCTACGTCTGCCAAGCTGTAGTAAAGCGCCATTTCACCCAAGGAATCGCCAAGCCAGACGGTTGACTGGATCTGCGGTTCTGTGGCCGCTGGCCCGTCCGATCCCCATAGGCTACGGCGTGACACGCGCAAACCTTGCGCCAGGAGCAATGCCTCCACCGCGTCCACACGCTGCGGGTGGCGCGGCACGATCAACCATTGCGTTTCAGGTTCAATAGGGTTTTGCGCATTGGTTTCAAGCTGCGCCAACATCGCCTGCAACCAGGCTTCTTCTTCACCCTCACGCGAACTGGCCAGCATGGCCACCGGGCGCTGGATGGCAGAGCGCCAAGCTTTACCTTGTGCGCACTGCGCGGCATCCGGTTGGGCATCGAATTTGATGTTACCCATGACCCTCGGGTTAATGGCGCCAAGTTGCTGCAAGCGTTCCGCGTCGGCCTCGGTTTGGGGCCAAACCGCACGCAGCGCTTGGTACACCGGTCGGATCAAAGCAGGCCATCGTAAAGCTTTGCCAGTGGACTGCTCACTCATGCGGGCGTTGGCCAAGGCCAGAGGTACGCCCAGCTTTTGACATTCCAGCACCAGGTTTGGCCAGACTTCGGTTTCGATCAACACCCCGACGCGGGGCTTGAAATGGCGCAAAAAAAGCTGCACCGCAGCGGGTGTGTCCCAGGGTTGCCACACCTGCACATCGCCCGCTTGCAGCAAGCGGGCACCTTCGGCGCGGCCGGTGGCGGTGCCGTGGGTCAACAACAAACGCATGCCGGGCAAGGTTTGGCGCAAGGCCTTAATCAAGACCTCGGCGGCGCGCGTCTCGCCCAAAGACACGGCATGCACCCAGACCAAGTCCGAATGCAACTCGCCGGCTTGTGTGTAGTGGCCAAAGCGCTCAGCCACAGCCTCTCCATACAAGGGCTCAGCCAGCGCGCGTCTCGCCAGCTTACGCCTCAGCAGTGGCTGCGCGCACCACAATGCGGCGTTGTAAAGGTGTTGGACGAGATGCGTCACAGACCCGCCTCAGGCGTGGGCAACGGGCTGGCGTGCAAGCAGTTCAATGCGCTGACGCGGCAAACTGCGCATCGGGCTTGACGCTGCGCAGCAGCGCCAGCATCTCAGTTTCGATGCGATGCAAAGCCGCTTCGGTATGGCCTTCAAAGCGCACCACCAGCACCGGGGTGGTGTTTGAGGCGCGAATCAAACCAAAACCGTCGGGCCAGTCAACGCGCAAGCCGTCGATGCGGGAGACCTTGGCAGGCGCCTCAAAACTGGCTTCGGCCTTGTCCAGCAACTGCTGAGTCACGCTGTGCGGCTCGCCTTCGGCGCAGGGCACGTTCAACTCGGGCGTGCTAAAGCTGGTAGGCAGTGCGTGCAATACAGCGTTACCGTCCGGGCTGTTACTCAAAATTTCAAGCATGCGGCAACCTGCGTAGGTGCCGTCGTCAAAACCGTACCAACGCTCTTTAAAAAAGATATGGCCACTCATCTCGCCTCCCAGAGGCGCTTGACCCCCTGCGGCTTCAATGGCCTTCATTTTGGCTTTGATCAACGAGTGACCGGTTTTGTACATCAAAGGCTGGCCACCCGCCAGCTCAATGGCCGGGGCCAAGCGCTGCGAACATTTCACGTCAAACAAAATCGTGGCACCGGGCACCCGGCTGAGAACGTCTTGCGCAAATAGCTGCATCTGGCGGTCAGGGTAAATGTTGTGGCCGTCACGGGTTACGATACCCAAGCGATCACCATCTCCATCAAAAGCTAGGCCTAACTCGGCACCCGAGGTTTTGAGGGCCGCAATCAAATCTTTCAAGTTCTCTGGTTTACTCGGGTCTGGATGGTGATTTGGAAAATTGCCGTCCACTTCGCTAAAGAGCTCAATCACCTCGCAACCCAAGGCTCGAAAGATGGCTGGCGCTGTAGCCCCGGCCACGCCGTTGCCCGAGTCCACAACGATCTTCATGGGGCGAGCCAAATGAATGTCGCTCACGATGCGGTCTGTGTATGCGGCTGTCACGTCCACAGCGCGCAGACTGCCACCGGGCTTCAAAACCCAAGTTTCATCTTGCATCATCTGGCGCAGAGCTAAAATTTCTTCGCCATAAATCGCACGGCCGCCCATGACCATTTTGAACCCGTTGTAGTCTTTGGGGTTGTGGCTACCGGTGACCTGAATGCCGCTGGAGCAAAGCGTGTTCGCTGCGAAATACAACATGGGCGTGGTGCACAGACCGACATCGATTACCTGTATGCCGGCGGCCACCAACCCGCGCATTAAAGCGACAGACAAGGTCGGTCCGCTCAAACGCCCGTCACGCCCTACGGCCACAGTGGTTTGTCCTTCGGCCAGTGCTTGGCTGCCAAAGGCTTTGCCAAGGCCTTCGGCCATAGCTTCGTGAATGGTGGACGGCACGATGCCGCGAATGTCATACGCTTTGAAAATACTGGGGGTGATTTGCATGAACGCCTCGTTGAAATAACACAGTCACCAACACGCCAACTCCTTCAGGACCCGCGGTTCACAATGTAGGCTCCATTGTATGAGCCTCATTTACAGGACCGCCTATGATCGAAAGACTGACCCAGATCGCTTACGAAGATTTGCCTATTGCTGTTCGGCCCCTCGCAGACGACATCCTGAAGGTCTCTAGCGCCGCTTTAGGCGGACCCTATAACGCCCTGCTGCGCAGCCCCGATATGGCGCGGCGCTGTTTCGATTTCCTGGACTACTTGCGTTTCAAAACCTCCGTGCCCTTGCGCTTGAACGAGTTGGCGATTTTGATCCAGGCTCGCATCTCCAATGCGCAATACGAGTGGTGGGCGCATGAGCGCATTGCCCGAAAAGCCGGCTTGGCCGATGAAGTGATGCGCGATTTGCAACACGCCAACCGGCCGCAGCAGATGCAAGCTGACGAGCGGCTGATATATGACTATTGCGTCCAACTATCCCTGAATCACCGGGTCCCAGATGCATTGTGGCAAGAAGCCGTTGACCACTTAGGAGAACAAGCTGTGATCGATCTGACCGTGTTATCAGGCACCTATGTCATGGTCTCGATGCTGCTGAACGCGACCCAAGTGGTCATACCTGATGGCGCGCCTGAACCCTTGCAGGTAATGGACCCGGCCCTCATTCGACAACGCTTGCTGGCTTGAACTCAAAAAAATTTTGGAGAACGCAATGAAATTGAATCTTCTTAGTGCGGGCCTGGCCCTGGTTGCGTCGCTTGCGGGGCTACAAGCCACGGCCCAAGACTATCCCTTGCGCCCAATCACCATGGTCATGCCCTATGCCCCCGGCGGACCGGGCGACACCATCACTCGCTTGTTTGCCGGTGCCATGCAAAAGCAATTAGGCCAACAAATTGTGGTGGACAACACGGCAGGGGCCTCCGGCTCGATCGGCACCGCCAAAGTAGCGCGCGCCAAACCCGACGGCTACACATTGCTGATGATTCACGTTAGCCACGCTACCAACATGGCCATGTACAAAAGCATGCCCTACCACCCGGTGGACGATTTTGAACCTATTGGCCGCGCCACCAGTGGCCCCATGGTGATCGTGGCACGCAATGACTTTCCAGCCAAAGACCTGAACGAGTTTGTCGCCTACATCAAAGCCAACGGCCCCAAGATCAGTCTAGCTCATGCCGGCGTGGGCTCGGCATCTCATCTATGCGGTTTGATGATGATGAACACCTTAAACATCAAACTCAATGAAATCCCCTACAAAGGCACTGGCCCTGCATTGACTGATCTGATGGGAGGACAAGTCGATTTGATGTGTGACCAAACCTCGGGCACAGTGCCGCCCGTCAAAGCTGGCAAGATCAAAGCCTATGCGGCTGCAGGTAAAACGCGGCTAAGCGGACTGCCCGATGTGCCGGCTATTTCAGAAGCCGGGGTACAAGGATTTGACATCAACATCTCATTTGGCCTGTATGCGCCCAAAGGCACGCCCAAGCCGGTGTTGGACCAATTGACAGCGGCGCTGCAAAAGTCGGTGGCCGACCCTGAAGTGCGTCAGCGGCTAGAAGCCATGGGCGTGTCAGCGGTGACGCCTGATTTGGCCAAGCCCGAAGCCTTGCGCGCCCATTTGAAATACGAAATCGACACCTTGGGCAGCCTACTCACCAAGGCCGGAGTGAAAGCGAATTGAGCAACTGGATCACGCTGTTTCTGACCTTGGTGATTCAGGCCATGGTCTCCATGGCGTTGTTGACCTTGCCGGTGATGGCGCCTGTGGTCGCCCAGGATCTGCAGGTCTCTCCCGCTCTGGTCGGTCTGTATGTGTCCATGACCTATGCCGGGGCCATGGCCGCCAGCCTGATGGGGGGGGCCAGCGTGAAACGGCTGGGTGCAATCCGTGTCAGCCAATGGGGGCTGGTGCTGTGCGCTGCCGGCTTGTTGCTCTGCGCTGTGCCCTGGTTCCCGGCCATGGGACTAGGGGCGGTGTTGATCGGTTTGGGTTACGGCCCTATCACCCCGGCCAGCTCGCACCTTTTGGCGCGCACCACGCCCAAGCACCAACTGTCTTTGGTCTTCTCATTAAAACAAACCGGCGTGCCTTTGGGCAGTCTGCTGGCCGGCGCGATTGTGCCGTCGATGCTCCTGGCGCTCAGCTGGCACAGCAGCTTAGGTGTCGTGGCGGCTGTTTGCCTGCTGTGTGCGGCTTTGGCGCAACCCTTGCGCACTGAGCTCGACCAAGACCGCCAACCGCATGTACCCATACGCTGGGGCAGTTGGATCACGCCGATTCGCATGGTTTTGGCACACCGCGCCTTGACCACCATGGCGGCTTGCTCATTCATGTTCTCCATGGTGCAGCTGTCGCTGACCACTTACTTGGTAACTTTTTTGCACGACGATCTGGCCTATGGCCTGATCGCTGCCGGGCTGGCTTTGTCGGCCACACAACTGGGCGGTATGGTCGGGCGCATTGCTTGGGGCTACGCGGCTGACCGCTGGCTGGGCGCGCAGCGTATGTTGTTAACGCTGGCCAGTTTGATGACCCTGAGTGCTTTGGCTTCAGCCACCTTGACGGTGGAAACACCGCAAGCCTTGGTATTGACAATCTTAGTAACCTTCGGCGCTTCTGCCATTGGCTGGAATGGCGTGTACTTGGCAGAAGTGGCGCGCCGCGCGCCCGAAGGCATGGCCAGCGTCGCCACCGGTGGCACCCTGGCCTTCACTTTCTCAGGGGTGGTGATTGGCCCGCCCATCTTTGGCGCGCTGTCTACCCTGTTTGGCACTTACCGCGCCGGCTTTGTTGGCCTGATGGTGGTGGCCAGCGTGAGCGGCATCTTGCTGTATTTGAGCCAACGCAAGTCGCAGCTTGTGGCCGCTTCAAGATAAACTGACAGGCCATGAAATTTCACCCGCTCACCACTCGCAGCCACTGGCCAAGCCCGCTGGGGCTGGTCCATTTGTCAGCCAGCCCCGAGGGGTTGTCGGGTGTATTTTTCGAAAATCAACGCCATTTACCCCTGCTGCAGGCCTGGCCGGAGGAAACGCGCAACCCCTTCATATTGGCTGCCATCACGTTATTGCAGGCCTATTTCGACGGCAAAGGCTCCGCGCTGGACGCGCCTTTGGCCCTACCACTCGACTTACAAAGCGGCACCGTTTTTCAGCAAACGGTTTGGCAAGCATTGCTGCGCATTCCCGCTGGACAGACGCAAAGTTATGGCCAATTGGCCCAGCAGATCGGCAAGCCGAGCGCCGTTCGCGCTGTGGGTGCGGCGGTGGGCCACAACCCGATCAGCCTGATCGTGCCCTGCCACCGCATCGTCGGAGCCGCAGGCCAACTGACCGGTTATGCCGGGGGTTTGTGGCGTAAAGAGGCCTTGCTTAAACTGGAATTCGCTCTACCAGCGACAATAGAGAGTTAAAAATCTGCATCTGCGATGCGCAACCTTGCCTCTATTTGAATAAGCGCATGCCCCACCCAGCCAGCCCCCTTGGTTCACCCTTGACCATCGCCATTGCCTCCCCGCGCTGGAAAGCGGACTTTCTGATGCTAGCCATGATCTGGGGCGCATCATTCATATTCATGCGTACAGCCGCTATTGAGTTTGGCGCATTGCCCACCGCCGCGCTACGTGTATGCGTGGCAGCTTTATTTTTGCTACCCCTGTTGTTTTGGCGTGGTCAAAGCCAGGTGCTGTGGGCCAATTGGAAGCCCGTTTTTTTTGTCGGTGTCTTTAACTCGGCTTTGCCCTTTGTTCTGTACTCCTTCGCAGTTCAGCACATCACCACCGGCTTGTCTTCCATCGTCAACGCCACCGTCCCTTTGTTTGGCGCTGTGGTGGCTTGGCTTTGGCTGGGAGACAAGCCGGGCCTGTCGCGCACATTGGGATTGGCCATTGGCTTTGTGGGCGTGTTGCTGCTGGCCGGGGGTGAGGCCAATTTCAAACCCAACGCCTCAGGCATCGCACCGATGTGGGCGGTAGGCGCTTGTTTGCTTGCCACCTTAAGTTATGCCCTGTCGGCTAACTTTGCCAAGCGCTACATCCCCCATGTGCCGCCTCTGGCCACTGCAACGGGTAGTCAATGCGGCGCCACGCTGGCGCTGGCCCTGCCGGCCTTGTTTGCGCTGCCCAGCGAGATGCCAAGTAGCCAAGCCTGGGGCGCTTTGATTGCGGTGGGCGTGCTGTGCACCGCCATCGCCTACGTCTTGTATTTCAGGTTGATAGAAAACGCGGGGCCGGCCAAGGCCCTCACAGTCACCTTTTTGATTCCGGTGTTTGCCATAGGTTACGGCGTGTTGCTGCTAAATGAACACATCACCGCATGGATGCTGCTTTGCGGCGCGGTAATTTTGATCGGCACGGGCCTGTCCAGTGGCTTGCTGCGCTTACCGCAACGGAAGCTGGCGCCATGATTTCACCCATCGCTTTATCGTTGATTTCGATGCGCAAACTCTGGGCCGTTGGCGCTGTGTATCTGGTAGCGCTGCTGAGCGCGTGCAGCACCGCGCCGCCAGAAGGCTTGCAAGGCGTAAAGCCGTTTGACGCGCAGCGCTACCAAGGCACGTGGTACGAAATTGCGCGCCTGGATCACTCGTTTGAACGCAACATGATGGACGTGAGCGCACGCTACACAGTGCAAGCCGATGGCTCAGTGCAGGTGGTCAACCGCGGCTTCAACACGGTCAAAAATGAATGGAAAGAAGCCGTGGGCAAAGCCTTGTTCACTGGAGACACCGATCGCGGCTCGCTCAAGGTTTCGTTCTTCGGGCCGTTTTACGGCGGCTACCACGTGGTGGCACTCGATACAGATTACCGATGGTCCATGGTGGTCGGCCCAGACCGCAATTACCTGTGGATTTTAGCGCGCGATAAACAGCTGGACCCTGCGCTCAAAGCCCAACTGCTGAGACAGGCCCAGGTCTTTCGCTTGCCCGCCGAGCAGCTGATTTGGGTGACGCACACGCGTTAAATTGCGCATCGAGGTAATGCCTTTCGCGTTACAAGCGGTCACCTCATTTTTACCTGCTCTGCGCCACCATGAAGTGAAGCCCCTGAGAATCAATCTCTTTGAAAAGCAACAGGGAGTTCTCATGCGATTGACATACACCACAGCGGCCATAGCACTCTTCTGGGCCATGGGCTGCGCTTCGATTCAAGCCCAATCAATCCCATCCAGTCCAGTGCAAGCCCTCAAACTTGGCACCATCGCGCACCTGAGCGCATCGGCCACCACACGAGTGCTGCAAGACTGGTTGATGATTCGACTCTCGGTGCAAAAAGAAGGCGCTGAAGCGGCTATGGTGCAACGGCAAGTCAACACCACCTTGGCGGCCGCGTTGGCGCAGGCACAAAGCGAGGCCAAGCAAAATGACGCCAAGCCTGGGGCCATGGAACTCAGCACAGGCCAGCTTAATGTGTCGCAGCGCTACAACCGTGAAGGAAAAACCAGTGGCTGGCTGGGCACAGCCGAACTGATTGTGCAGGGGCGGGACATCGATCGCATCACCGCCACGGCCGCACGCCTAAATGGCTTGACCGTGAGCCAAGTGGAGTGGCAAATCAGCCCCGAATTGATGAGCCAAAGCGAAGCCCATGTACAAAGCCAAGCAGTGGCGCAGTGGCGCACCAAAGCCAACGCGTTGACGCAGCAATTGGGCATGAGCCGTTACAGCATTGACGATGTGACTCTGAGCACGCAGGATAATGGCCAGGGCATCGGCCCTCGTGTCACGTCCATGGTGATGAGGGACCCCGGCCCCGATGCACGCAGCGCAGCGCTGTCCGTGCAAGCGAGTCAGTCACAGGTCACCGTGGTAGTTTCTGGGCAAATCCTGTTGCAATAACGCGCCTAGGCAGCCCTTGGGCAACACTGGGGACAGGGCATCAGTCAATAGAATCATGGGCAATTGAATAATCGGGAATAATCGCCAGCTTTACCACGCTGTACCGATCCCCATGCTGCATCTTTTTTCTGGCGCTCGCCGCCAATCCCTGCGCACACTGGCGTGCGCCGGCTTGATTGCCGTAACCATGCTCACGCCATCCGCGCAAGCACAAACCGCAGTGACCGTCCCGGCTGTTGCAAGCGGCATTCCGATCAAACTGATCGTGCCCTTCACCCCGGGCACCGGCATTGACCTGATCGCCCGCACCATCGGACCCAAGCTTTCGCTCAAACTCAACCGTCCGGTGGTGGTGGACAACCGCGTGGGCGCCTCCGGCAATATTGGCACCGAAGCAGTGGTGCGCGCCGCGCCTGATGGCAACACATTGCTGGTGAGCGTAAACACCTTGGTGATGAACCGCAGCCTCTACCCCAGCCTCAGCTTTGACCCAGTTAAAGACCTGATGCCGGTGACGCTCACTAGTTGGGGCCAATTGCTGCTAGTCACTCACCCCAGGTCGGGCTTTGCCACCGCCGGCGAATTGGTTCAAGCCGCCAAAGCCCAGCCAGGACGCATCAACTTCGCCTCGCCCGGCGTTGGCACGCCGCACCATTTGTCGATGGAGTTGTTCAAGAACACCGCGCAGGTCTTTTTGACGCACATTCCTTACCGCGGCACAGGCCCGGCCGTCACCGATTTGCTCGGTGGCCAAGTCGACACTATGTTCTTACCGATTCACGTGGCGCTGCCGCACATCCGCTCAGGCCGCATGGTGGCCTTGGGCATTGGCAGTGACAAGCGTCATCCCTTGTTGCCTGAGGTGCCCACGCTGGCCGAGGCCAAAGCGGGCCAAGTCAATGTGGACATGTGGTACGGCGTGTTTGCGCCCAAAGGCACGCCGGCAGACATCGTGACCCTATTCAACCGCGAAATTAATTTGATTTTGAAAAGTGAAGACACCCAAAAAGCATTTCAAACACAAGGCATGGACCCTGCGGGCAGCAGCCCGCAAGAGTTTGGCCGCGTGGTCGAGCGCGACGCGAACCGTTGGGCACAACTGATCAAAACCCAACACATTAAGGCAGATTGAAAATGACGATTTCCATCATTGGCGGCGGCATCGCCGGATTGAGTTTGGCCCTTGGCTTACAACAAAAAGGCATCGCTTGCGAGGTCTATGAAAGTGTGGCCGAGGTCAAAGAAATTGGCGTAGGCATCACCCTGCTGCCCCACGGCATGAAAGAGCTGGCCGCTTTAGGCGTGCAAGAGGAGTTGGAAGCAGCCGGCATTGAGAACCTGGAGAGCGTGTTCTACACACGTCACGGCCAGTATGTATACCGTGAAGCGCGCGGCCGCCACGCCGGTTATGCCTTGCCCGAGATCGGCATTCACCGCGGCAAGTTGCATCGCATTTTATTTAATGCAGTGTTGCAGAGACTGGGTGCGGACCATGTGCACACCGGCCATCGCTGCACCGGTTTCAGCCAGGACGCGACTGGCGTTGATTTGCACTTCACCTTGAGCGACGGCAGCAGCCGCACCGTGCAGAGCGACTATGCGGTGGCTTGCGATGGCGTGAACTCGGCGGTGCGCAAGCAGATGCACCCGGATGACAAAGTTTGCTTTGCCGGCATCAACACCTGGCGCGGCGTGACGGTGCACCCACCGATCTTGACGGGCAAAAGCTATTTGCGCATTGGCACCGTAGAAACGGGCAAGATGGTGATCTACCCCATCGTGGACAATGTGGACGGCAAAGGCAATCAACTGATCAACTGGGTGGCCGAACTGCAACGCCCAGATGCGGCGATGAACGACTGGAACAAAGCTGGCGATCCTGCGGTTTGCGCGGCGATTTTCAAAGACTGGAAGTTTCCGTTTTTGGACGTGCCCAATTTGATTTTGCAAGCCGAGAGCGTCTTTGAGTACCCCATGGTCGACAAAGACGCCCTGCCGTTTTGGACCCAAGGGCGCGTGACGCTGATGGGTGATGCCGCCCACCCCATGTATCCGCGCGGCTCCAACGGCTCAGCCCAAGCGTTGATCGATGCACGTACCTTGGCGGACTGCCTGACGCAACATGCCGACGCACAAGCGGCCTTTCAAGACTACGAAGCCCTGCGCCTGGGCCCCACCGCCAAGGTGGTGCAAACCAACCGCACGGTGCCGCCGGACTTCATCATCATGAAGGCCGACGAGCTGAGTCACGGCCAACCCTTTAACGATATCAATGAGTTGATTAGCCAAGACGAATTGCGTGCCATCTCTGACCACTACAAAACTGTGGCAGGGTTCGCGCTCAAGGCTTAAGTTTTAAAGTGCTGGCCTCATGCGGGGCCGGCTAACCAAGGGGTCAGCGCGCGCGGCACCTCCACGGTCAAGCTCATTAGCCAGTAACTGAGCGACTTGCCGTGACTGTCCAAATTCAGCGCGCTGTTCACACCACCGTCCAGCACATCGTCAAGCACGAAATTCATCGCGTGCAGAAGCGGCAACTCAAAGCGCTGCACCCGCGTGGGGTGACGGGTGGCGAATAAATCGGCCACGCGTACTTCGGTCACCTGCGCCAGCAGCACCGGCCAGAACTCTTCGCGCCAGGCAATCACGCTGATATTGGAGCGGTTACCTTTGTCACCGGTGCGGCCATGGGCCAAGCGGTCCAGGGTCACGGTCAGGGAGTCGGACATCGCGCCAGTGCTTGCCAAGTTCATGCGACAACTCCCATCGTCAAAGGCGGGACCATTTCGAACCGACTCGGAAGGACCTCGCGCGGCAGCAAGCAAGACACCAAGCCCAAACGCGGACGCAGCGCGGTGCGCACACCGCCGCCGCCTGCTGGGCCGCAGGTGTACAGCGCAGTGACTTCGCGCAGCAATTGCTCGGCTGTTGATTTGTCCGCATGTGAGGTGGCCATGCGCAAGCGCACATCGGTGCCGCCCTGGTCGGGCAAAGCCGCCAGAGCATCGCCTGCGTCGTCGGCCCACAAACTGCGCACACCAATCAAGTCCACGCGCAAAGTCAAATTAGGCAAGCGCTCGCGCACCACCGAAGCGGCCAAGCGGGCGCGGGCTTCAGCCCGGGCACCGGCATATGAGATTTCGGCTTCGGCCAACCACCCATTTTCGTGGCATAGGTTCACCTTAAAGTGCGATGGCCTTGGATGGCCTTGCACGCCCGTAAGTTGGACGCGGTCTGGGCCCAGCTCAATGACTTGCGCAGCCGTAATGTCGGCCACCACATCAGGCGTGATGTAGGCGGCCGGGTTGTCAATTTCGTACAGCAGTTGTTCCTTCACGGTGTGCACATCGATGCGCCCACCGGTCCCCGCAGGCTTGCTCAAGGTGCAGCGGCCATCGGCCTCGATCTGCGCAATCGGAAAGCCCACATGTGCCAAATCGGGCAGGTCTTTGAAACCGGGGTCGGCGTAATAACCGCCAGACACTTGCGCGCCGCATTCAAGCAAATGGCCAGCCATGGTGGCTCCGGCCAAAGCGTTCCAATCATCAAGCGCCCAGCCAAAATGCGCCAGCGCAGGGCCCAGTGTCAATGCCGGGTCTGCGACGCGGCCGCAGACGACAATCTGTGCACCGTGGTTCAAGGCATCCGCAATGGCCTGTGCGCCCAAGTAGGCGTTGGCGCTGACCAAGTCATTGGGCAGGCTTTGGGCGCGCAAAAGCACATCGGGGTGTTCGCGCACATCATCGCCCAAGACCACTGCAATACGGGGCGCAGCCAGCTTCAAGTCGTGCGCGAGTTGCGCAATGGCCTGCGCCGCAGCACGCGGATGGGCCGCGCCAAAATTGCTGACAATGCGAATGCCCTGCGCCAAACAGGTGGCCAGCACCGGGCGCAGCAAGTCCAGCAGCAAAGGCTCGTAACCCGCTTGCGGGTCAGCGCGGCGTGCCAGTTGGGCCAGCGCCAAAGTGCGTTCAGCCAGGGTTTCAAAAATCAACACCGCATGGCCGCCATAGCTTTGCAGACCGGCCACAAGGTCTTGCACCACGGGGCCGGCGGCGTCGGTGCGGTCGCCTGAAAAACCGGCGCCGCAACCGATGCGCAAGGCTTGGGTGGGTTGGTAAAAGTCAAGCATGCACGACCTTCACCGGGATGTTCACGGGAACGCGCACGTTCGTGGCCTGTGCGCGGGCGCGCAATTGCCCGCAACCGCCCTCCACATCTTGGCCTGCGGACTGACGCAGCTTGGTCAAGATGCCACGCTGGTGCAGGCTGCGCGCGATTTGAGCGGCGCGCTCCCAGCTCGGGCGCTTGAACGGCAGGTCGTCCACCGCGTTATAGGGGATCATGTTCATCAGCGCGTATTTGCCCAACAGCAAACGCACAATACCGTCGATCTCTTCCTCAGTGTCATTGATGCCTTCGAGCAAAGTCCATTGGTATTGGATCGGGTAACCGGTAGCGCGGGCATAGACCTCGCCCATTTCCACCAAGTCTTGCGGACTGATGCGCGGCGCCTTGGGCAGCAGCTGCGCACGCAGATCAGCGCGCGTGGTGTGCAACGAGATCGCCATCGCCGGTTGCACAGGGCCTTGCGGCAACAAGGCAAAAGTACGTTCGTCGCCCACGGTGGAGAACACCAAGTTCTTGTGGCCAATATTACCTTGCGTGCCCAGCAATTCAATGGCTTGCATCACGTTGTCTAAATTGTGTGAGGGCTCGCCCATGCCCATGAAGACGACTTTTTTTACTGGCCGAAGCGTACGCGCCAAGGCCACCTGGGCTACGATCTCCGCGCCTGTGACCTGACGAATCAGGCCTTCTTTGCCGGTCATGCAAAACACACATCCGACCGCGCAACCCACCTGGCTGGATACGCACAGACCATCGCGCGGCAACAACACGCTCTCCACCGTTTGACCATCAATCAAGCGCAGCAGCAAGCGGGATGAGCCGTCTTCGGCTGGGTGTTGTGACTGCAGGGTGACCAACCCCGCCAACTCGGCACTGAGTGCGGGTAAGGCGTGGCGTAAGTTGGCCGGCATGAAGCTGTCCAGCGCACGACGGCCACTGTCTTGCGGCAGCGCTTGGCTCCACAGGCGCAGCACCCGAGCCTCGTGTTTGGCATTAGCCCCCAAGGCCTGCAAACGCTCACGTAAGGTGTCCAGTCGCATACCGCTGTCTCAATAGTGGGGCGGCAATTCGTCACGCAAATTGCGCTCCCCTAAGGGGCCGCCTTCGGGCATTTGACGACGCAGCTGACCGACTTCAGCCAGCAAGGCATCGATCTGACGTTGTTGTTCGTAAACCTGTTGGTTCAATTGTTCGAGCAGGTCTTCGGCGTAGCTGGATTTGATTTCCAGCGCCATCAGGCGCTCGTCGGTGTGGGATTCAAGGGACATGCCCTATTGGACATGATTTTTCATCCCACTTTCACTTCAAGCGCTCTCAACGCCTGACGGCACATGAGTGACACACAGCGCTTTACAACAAAGGCACGAATCCCCTGGCTTGACCGAAATCGGGTACGCTTCTCACCGCTGACTGAAGTTCACGTTATTTTGAATCGGAGTTTCCATGCCCCAGTCCACCCGTTACTTTCGCCTCTTAAGGCTACAACTCCTCTTGATTGCAGCGCTGGGCCTGAGCACCAACAGCTGGGCGGCGCCCGACGCGGCGGTTTGGGCTTCGGTGCAGCAACAAAAACAACCCCTGCTCAGCACCTTGCGAGATCTGGTGGCCATTGAATCAGGCAGTGGCGACCGCGAAGGTTTGGACCGCATTTCACAACTCATTTTCGATCGCCTTCAAGCGCTGGGTGGGCAGGTGCAGTTCATTGACGCCCAGGCCAATGCGTATCGCATGCAGAACACCCCAGCACGCATCGGCCGCATGGTCAAGGCAACATTCAAAGGCGAAGGCAGCAAAAAAATTTTGCTGATCGCCCACATGGACACGGTCTACCTTAAAGGCATGGGTGCAAAGCAGCCCTTTCGCTTAGAGGGTAACAAAGCCTATGGTCTGGGCATCGGTGATGACAAGGCCGGCATCGCCGTGATCTTGCACACTTTGGCTACGCTGCAAGCCGTCAACTTCAAAGAGTATGGCCAGATCACCGTTTTGATCAACGGCGATGAAGAGATCAGCTCGCCAGCTTCACGCCAGACCCTGACTCAATTAGGTCGGGAGCATGACCTAACAATGTCCCACGAGGGCTCGCCCGTCAACTCCGATCAACTGTCTTTGGCCACGGCAGGGATCGCTGCTGTGAACCTCAAGGTGACGGGCAAAGCATCTCATGCCGGCAGCGCGCCCGAAAGGGGTTTGAATGCCATTTATGAGTTGTCGCACCAGATTCTGCAAACGCGCAATTTTTCGGACCCCAGTAAAGGCGTGAAAATGAACTGGACCCTGATTTCGGGTGGAACCAACCGCAACGTGATTCCTGCCGAAGCCATGGCCGCGGCCGATGTAAGGGTAGAGCGCATTGAAGACTATGCTAATTTGGAATCGAAGATTGCCAACACGATTCAAGACCCATTAATCACCGGCACCAAAGTGGACATGATTTTTGAAAAACGTCGTCCACCCCTGGAGTTCAATCCGGCCCAGCTGGTCGTGGGTCGACATGCGCAAACGATCTACGGCGAGATAGATCGTCCCTTGAAAATCCTCGACAGCGTGTCAGGCGGTGGCACCGATGCAGCCTTTGCGGCCTTGAACACCAAAAATCCAGTGCTTGAACGTTTTGGTTTGCTGAGTTTTGGCGCTCACTCCAATGACGATGAGTTCATCTTGATCGACTCGATCGAACCTCGCCTCTACCTGGCGTCGCGCTTGATCATGGATTTTTCTCGCGGACAAGTCCGGTGATACCAGTGGGTCCAGGCAAGAGTTAGCCCTTGAGGGGGGCGTCGGGCAGCAAACAAACTTCGGCCACTTGCAGCTTATTGTCTTTGGCGAAGTTCATCACAAAGTCCCAGGCCATGGGCTCGTAATCGCGCAGGTCGCGGTTGACCACCACGCATTTGATGCCGCCCATGGTGGTAGGAATGCACCAAGGGGAGTAACTCAAGTGGCTACCTGGCTGCACGCCACCCGGGCGGAACTGACCCATGACTCCCGCCAATCTTTCTGCCCAGTCGCTGGGGCGAAAGGTCTTGCCGTCCAGGGTGACTCCCTGAATAAAGACTTCTTTGGAGGAGGTGGGGACCATCGGGTAGAGGGGCTTTCAAAACGGGTGCGTCACCGGGGATCGCCCGATGCTGCAATGCACCATGATTGTATCTTATACAAGACTTGAGGCAGGCGGGGGGCGATGGAGAACCGATCGGATACGGCTCGAGAGTCTCCAAGGTTTGTGACCCTTGCATGACTGACCAGAATCCAATTGCCTCTAAAATCTCATTTCAGCGGCCCCGTTGGGGCCTGTTTTTTTTTGAGGAGTCCATTCGCATGTCCGCTTTCATTGAAGCCGCCTCTCCCCACACCATGAACACCTATGGGCGCTTGCCTATTGCGTTAACTCACGGTCAAGGCTGCCGAGTCTGGGACATCAATGGCAAAGAATATTTAGACGCGCTGGCCGGCATTGCCGTGAACACGCTAGGCCACAACCATCCCGAGCTGGTGCCCGCCTTGCAAGACCAACTGCACAAGATCATTCACACCTGCAATTACTTTCACGTGCCCGACGCCGAGCGGTTGGCAGCCAAGTTGGTCGAATTGTCGGGCATGACCAATGTATTCTTCTGCAACTCCGGCTTGGAAGCCAACGAAGCGGCCATCAAGCTGGCACGCAAATTTGGCCACGACAAAGGCATCACTAAGCCAAAGATCGTGGTGTACGAAAAAGCCTTTCATGGCCGCAGCATTGCCACCCTGAGTGCCACCGCCAACGTGAAGCTGCAGCAAGGCTTTGGCCCCATGCTCGAAGGCTTCATCCGCGTGCCGCTGAATGACATTGA
The DNA here is from genome assembly GCA_947452725.1 of Comamonadaceae bacterium. Taxonomy (GTDB): domain Bacteria; phylum Pseudomonadota; class Gammaproteobacteria; order Burkholderiales; family Burkholderiaceae_C; genus Limnohabitans_A. The sequence continues at coordinate 16,896 of CANGEG010000001.1, forward strand.
AGCGCTCAAACACGCTACGGCGAATGACCCCGATGTGGTCGCGGTGTTCTTTGAAACTATCCAAGGAGAAGGCGGTATCAACCCCGTTCGCGCCGAGTACCTGCGCGAGATACGCGCACTTTGCGATCAAAAGGATTGGTTGCTGATGATCGACGAGGTGCAATGCGGCATTGGCCGCACTGGCAAATGGTTTGCCCACCAATGGGCGGGCATCGTGCCCGACGTGATGCCACTGGCCAAGGGCCTGGGCTCGGGTGTGCCGATTGGCGCGGTGGTGGCGGGCCCCAAGGCGGCGCAGATTTTCCAGCCGGGCAACCATGGCACCACGTTTGGCGGCAACCCCTTGGCCATGCGCGCCGGGGTGGAAACTATTCGCATCATGGAAAAAGACGGCCTGCTGGCCCACGCCGCCGAGTTGGGTGCGCATTTCAACAAGCAGCTCACAGAGTCGCTGAGTAACCATCCAGGCATCAAAGAAATCCGTGGTCAAGGTCTAATGATCGGCATTGAATTTAACCAGCCCTGCGGAGTGTTACTCAAGCGGGCTGCCGATGCCGGATTGATCATCAATGTGACAGCCGACACCGTGGTGCGCCTGTTGCCGCCGCTCATCATGACCACCGCAGAGGCCGACGAGGTGTTGTCCATCTTGCTGCCGCTGATTCACACTTTCTTAGCAGAACAACCATGAGCGCAGCTCCTCTTTTACCCGTGCGGCATTACCTGCAGTTCGGTGATCTGAGCGCGGACGAATACGCACACTTGTTTGCACGCGCTGCCGAGATCAAACGCAAATTCAAGATCTACGAAAAATATCATCCGCTGGTGGACCGCACACTGGCCATGATTTTTGAAAAAGCCAGCACTCGCACTCGCGTGAGTTTTGAAGCCGGTATGTACCAGCTCGGCGGCTCGGTGGTACACCTGACCACCGGCGACAGTCAACTCGGCCGCGCCGAGCCCATCGAGGACAGTGCCCGAGTTATCAGCCGTATGACCGATCTGGTGATGATCCGTACCTACGGCCAAGACAAGATCGAGAAATTTGCACAGTACTCGCGCGTACCCGTCATAAATGGCCTGACCAACGAGTTTCATCCCTGCCAGATCATGGCCGACTTATTCACCTTCATCGAGCACCGCGGCGCTATTGCTGGCAAGGTGGTGGCCTGGGTGGGCGACGGCAACAACATGGCCAACACCTGGCTACAAGCGGCCGAGTTGCTGGGTTTTACCGTGCACCTGAGCACCCCCAGCGGCTACGAGGTCGACCAGGCGGTGGCCGGCTTGCGCAGCAGCGCCTGCTTTAAAGTGTTTGAGAGCCCACTGGAAGCCTGCCGCGGTGCAGACTTGGTCACCACAGATGTGTGGACCAGCATGGGCTATGAAGCCGAAAACGAAGCGCGCAAAAAAGCCTTCGCCGACTGGTGCGTGGACACCACCATGATGCAAGCAGCCCAGCCCGACGCCCTGTTCATGCACTGCTTGCCTGCGCACCGCGGTGAAGAAGTCAGTGCCGACGTGATCGACGGCCCGCAATCGGTGGTCTGGGATGAGGCCGAAAACCGCATGCATGTGCAAAAAGCGCTGATGGAATTTTTGCTGCTGGGCCGTGTGAACGCCTGAGTCACCACCCAAGTCACAGCCCCATGTCTGCCTGCACCACCTGCGGCGCCTGCTGCGTGAGTTTTCGGGTGGACTTCTCCGTGAGTGAGTATGAGGAAGAAGGCGGCTCGGTGCCGGCAGGTCTGGCCTCACCGATCACCGAACACACCTGCCGCATGCGTGGCACCGACCACAGCCCGCCGCGCTGCGCTGCGCTCTACGGCAAGACCGGCGAACAAGCCCTGTGCGGTATCTACGAATGGCGCCCCTCCCCTTGCCGCGAATTTGCCGAAGGCAGCGAAGCCTGCCAGCGTGCGAGGCAAAGACAGGGGCTGGCGCCATGGGTTTGATGCGCCCATTTTGATCAGCCTCAAAACCGTTTCTCCAACCGGCGCCCCCCTATGCAAATGAAGTGGTTTGAAGATCTGCTGGCCTTGGCCCAGACGCGTAACTTCAGCCGCGCAGCCGAATTGCGGCATGTGACCCACCCCGCGTTTGGGCGGCGCATTAAAGCGCTTGAGGAATGGGCTGGCGCTGCGCTGCTGGTGCGCGACAAAACGCCACTCACGCTGACCCCGGCAGGGGAACAATTACTGGAACACGCACGTGACCTCTTGCAAGGCGTGGGCCAAGCACGCGAAGCGCTGCAAGGCGCGGCCGGACGGCATGGCAACACCGTGACGCTGGCCACAGGGCGAACGCTCGCGCGCACACTCGTGGCCGATTGGCTGGTGCGCATGCAACCGCTGCTTGAGCACACACAGGGACAGTTGCAAATCCGAACCCGTTCATTGGCCGAGACCGCAGAGATGCTCGACCGCGGCGAGGTCGACTTCATGCTGACCTACCACCACGCCTTGTTGACCGTAAAGATCAATGCGCGCCGGTACAACTACATCACCATGGTGCACGACCAACTGGTGCCCGTGGTGCGCTGCGATGCCCGCGGCCAGCGGCGCTACGACTTTGCGGCAGACACACCCGTGCCCTACTTGGCCTATGCGTCCACCTTGGCACTGGGGCGACTGGTGGCGGATCATTTGGCCAACCACCCGCATGCGCCCTTGTTGCACCGACTCGTCGAGTGTGATTCTGCCGATGCGCTACTCGAGTACAGCCTGCAAGGCCTGGGGATTGCCTGGCTGCCCCTTTCGCTCGTGGCCAGCGCCTGCAAGGCCAGGCAGCTCGTTATCTTGGGCGATGCGCAACTGGCCATTGGCTTTGAAGTTCGCCTGTACCGGCCCAAAAAGCGGCTGAGCGAATTAGCCGAGGCGGTATGGGCCTCTGCGCAACCGAGCTGAAGATCGGCCTGACCTTGGTGTTACGTGCCCAAAAAGCACTGCGCCGTGCTTTCAAGGCACTTCACTCTTTCAAAGAGACCTGACAATGAACTCTCTTTCATCCACTTTAAAAGGTCATTCATGTCACAAAAACCCCCCACCTTTCGTTTGGGACTGCTGTGCGGTTTAGCCTTGCTGTCGAGTTTGCCGGCGTTGGCACAACATGACAGTTACCCCAGCAAGCCGATCACCCTCGTTGTGGGCTATCCACCCGGCGGCAGTACCGATTTAACCGGACGCACCTTGGGCTTTGAGCTTTCCAAACGACTGGGGGTGCCCGTGGTGATTGAAAACATTGGCGGTGCCGGTGGCGTGATTGGCGCGCAAAAGGTGGCGAATGCCGCGCCCGATGGCTACACCTTGCTGGCGGGGGTCAACAACGAAATCGCGATCAGTCGATTGGTATCGTCAGCCGTCAAGTACCAGCTCAAGGACTTCACACCCATCGGCCTGATTGCTTCGCAGCCGATGGTGTTGGTGGCGTCGCACAAGAGTGGCGTCAAAAACATCGACCAGTTCATCAGCCTGGTCAAGGGCAACCCGGGCAAATACAGCTACGGCAGCTCCGGCGTGGGCACAGCGCTGCACTTGGCCGGTGAAATGGTGAAAGACCAGGGCGGCCTTTTCATGACCCACATTCCCTACCGCGGCGTTGCGCCCCTGGCCAATGATCTGTTGGGCAGCAATATTGACTTTGGCATGTTTGTGCTGTCCAGCGGTTTGCCGCACATCAAAAGCGGCCGCGTCGTCGCTGTCGGCACGACCGAGGCGAAGCGCTCCGCCGTGACACCTGATATTCCTGCGCTGGCAGAAAACGCCAAATTGAAAGGATTGGACATCAACGTCTGGTTTGCCCTGATGGGACCGGCCAATTTGCCCGAGCCTGTTCTCGCTAAACTGAAGAAAGCCTTGTCCGAGTCTTTGCAGGCGCCGGATCTGCGCAAGAAGCTGGAGGAATCGGGCTCCGCCATCGCTCCTTTAAACGTGGACATGGCGAAGTTTTTGAAAGACGAAACGGTGAAGTACCAACGCATCGTCGACTTTGCGAAGATCAAAGAATGAGCACCACTGAAACACTTGCCTTTACTCTAGCGCAACCCGATATCACGGATTGGCGCGCTGGCAATACGGGAACCGAAGGCGTATGGCAATTCGACTCTGGCCAAACTGGTCGCCATGTCATGGTCAGCGCGCTGGTGCACGGCAATGAACTGTGCGGCGCCTGGGCACTCAAAGGCTTGTTGGAAGCGGGGTTTCGGCCACAGCGCGGCGTGCTCACGTTGGCCTTTTGCAATCTGGCCGCCTTTGACCGCTTTGATGTTTTGCATCACGACGCTGCGCGTTTTGTTGACGAAGACCTGAACCGGCAATGGCTGCCTGAGCGCATGAGCGATGGCAGCACGCAGGAGCGCGCTCGCGCCGCGGCGCTGCAGCCCTTTGTAGCGCAGGCTGACTGGTTGCTTGATCTGCATTCGATGCACGAACGCGCAGCCCCTTTGCTTTTGACTGGTATTCAGCCACGCAATTTGGCGCTGGCACGCGCGCTGCGCACGCCACAGCATGTGGTAGTGGATGCGGGCCACCAAGACGGTGTAAGGATGCGCGATTTCGGACGCTGGGGCTGGAGCGACGCGCTCGCGCCTGAGACGCGCTCGCTGCTGATTGAGTGCGGGTTTCATGGGGACTTGAGTAGCCGCACAGTGGCACAAGACCTTTGTCTGCGCTTTCTGATCGAGGCCGGCATGCTCGATGAACTCAAGGCTCAAGAGTTTTTGCCTGGATGGCTTCAGCCTGACGCGCCTCAGCAGTGGGCGCTACAGGTCACTGGTGGCGTGGTGGCGCGCAGCGAACACTTCCGTTTTACGCATCCTTTCCAGGGTTTGGAGATGATTGAGAAAGCTGGCACCGTGATCGGTCACCACCACGAACTCGGCAATAGCGAGGCTGAGGCCGTGACCACGCCCTATGACAACTGCGTCTTGGTCATGCCCTCCGTTCGTCAGGCGCGCGCTGGCGTGACCGTGGTTCGCTTTGCGAGGCGCCAAGCATTGGTTGCTTGATTCGTTCTTCATCATGGCGGCGTCGGGCCACTGAGCGTTGATTGCTTTAACATCGCTCCAAACTCACTTGAGGAAACGCCATGCAACTGAACATCAACGGCCAAAGCCGCAACTCCAACGCCGGCGCCAGCACGCCTTTGTTGTGGGTGCTGCGAGATGAATTGAATCTGACGGGCACCAAATTCGGCTGCGGCATCGCTGCCTGCGGCGCCTGCACGGTGCATGTGGATGGCCAAGCGGTGCGCTCCTGTGTGGTTCCTGCGTCGGCACTGGTCGGTCAAAAAATCACCACCATCGAATCCTTGGGCAGCGCAGAGCAGCTGCACCCTTTGCAAGCGGCCTGGATTGCCGAGCAGGTGCCGCAATGCGGTTATTGCCAAAGCGGCATGCTGATGGCCGCAGCCGCACTGCTGGCGGGCAACCCCAACCCGAGCGATGCCGACATCGACACGGCCATGACCAATTTGTGCCGCTGCGGCACGTACCAGCGGGTGCGCGCAGCCATTCACCGCGCTGCAACAGCTCTGAACAAGCCCGCGATAAAGCAAGGCGGTGTAGCATGAGGCGCCGCACCTGGTTACTCAGCGCCTTGGGCGCCACGGGGGCATTGGTGGTTGGCTGGGGCGTGATGCCTGCGCGCTCGCGCCTGGGCTCGCCCGAGCAGATGCTTAAAACCGAAGGTGATATCGCCTTGAACGGCTGGATCAAGATCGTGCATGACGGCGGCGTAGTGCTGGCCATGCCGCGCAGTGAAATGGGCCAAGGCGTGCACACCGCGCTGGCCATGTTGGTGGCCGAGGAGCTGGATGTGCCACTGAACCGCGTGCGATTAGAGCAAGCGGGGGCTGACACCATTTACGGCAACGTCGCCATGATGCTGGGCTCGTTGCCATTTCATCCGCTGGACAGCGAAGGTGAACACAAGAGCATCAAGATCAAGATGGGCGAATGGATCGTGGGCAAGATCGCACGCGAACTGGGAATCAACGCCACGGGTGGCTCGTCCAGCATCGTCGACCTTTGGGAGCCCTTGCGCATGGCCGCTGCCACGGCGCGCGCCAGCCTGGTGCAATCGGCGGCCACCAGTTGGAAAGTGCCTACCAGCGAACTTACAGTCACCGAGGGGGTGATAAAACACGCCTCCGGCAAATCAGCTCATTTCGGAGAAATGAGCGCTGCCGCTGCGGGTCTGACCCCTGACCCAGTCATCCCAAAATCACGCCAAGACTGGAAGCTGATTGGCCAGCCCGCCCCGCGCAGCGACATCCCGGCCAAGGTGATGGGCCAATCCCAGTTCGGCCTGGATGTGCGATTGCCCGGCATGCTGTTTGCCGCCGTGAGCATGAGCCCCATACTGGGGGGGGCGGCTTCATCCATGGACACGAAAGCTGCTCTGGCTTTGCCCGGCATTGAAAAAGTTGTGACTCTGGATGCCTGGGGCGGCGGCACCGGCGGTCTGGCTGTGGTGGCTAAAAATACTTGGCAAGCCCGCCAAGGCGCGCAAGCCGTTCAGGTGCAGTGGCAAGCGCCCAGCACAGGAGCGTTAGACACCGCGCGCATCCAAGCGGCGTTGCTGAACAGCTTGAACACCGAAAGCGGCTTCACTTTCTACGAACAAGGCGTGCCGGTGCAGGCCGAGAAGGCTGCGGCCAGACGCATCGACGCGCTGTACCAAGCGCCCTACCTGGCGCATGCCACGATGGAGCCGATGAACTGTACCGCGCAGGTGAAGGACGGCCACGTTGAAATTTGGCTGCCTACGCAGGTGCCGCAAATGGCCCGCGCCATGGCCGCCAAAGTGGCGGGCGTGAAAGAAGACAAGGTGACGGTGCACGTGACGCTGCTGGGCGGCGGTTTTGGCCGCCGACTGGAAGTGGACTTTGTCGGCCAGGCCGTGCAAGTGGCCATGGCTTGCCAAGGCGTGCCGGTGCAACTGAGCTGGTCGCGTGAAGAAGATATGACGCATGATTTTTACCGCCCCATGCACTTGGCCAAATTTCAGGCCTCACTGGACGCGCAAAGCGAAGTGACCAGCTTGCGGATCAAGTCGGCGGGCGACGCTATCTCACCGCGCTGGATGGCACGCGCCGTACCCATGCTGTCGGGCCCGATAGACATGCCTGACAAAACCACGGCCGAGGGTTTGTTCGATTTGCCCTACAGTTTTGCCAGCCAGCACATGAGCCACGTGGCCACGAAGTCGGGCGTCCCCGTGGGCTTTTGGCGCTCGGTGGGCCATTCGCACAACGCTTTCTTTTCCGAAAGTTTCATGGACGAGTTAGCCGCCGCGTCCAAGCAAGACCCTCTGGCGTTTCGCTTGGGCTTGCTCAACGATGCGCCGCGCTACGCGGCAGTGTTGCAAAAAGCTGCTGACCTGGCCGGTTGGGGTAAGCCCTTACCCGAAGGCCATGCACACGGATTGGCATTGCACGAGTCGTTTGGCTCCATCGTGGCGCAAGTGGCCGAGATCTCACTTGCCAACGGCCAAATTCGCGTGCACCACGTGGTCTGCGCGATTGACTGCGGCACCGTGGTCAACCCAGCCACCGTGGCGCAGCAAATGGAAAGCGGCGTGGTCTTCGGCCTGAGTGCGGCCTTGTCGGGCCAGATCGACATCGTGGGTGGCGTGGTCCAGCAACGCAATTTCCCCAACTACCCCATGGTGACCTTGGCTCAGGCCCCGGTGGTGCAAACCCACATCATGGCAAGCACCCGCGCCCCCGGCGGTGTGGGCGAACCGGCCGTGCCGCCGATTGCGCCGGCCGTGGCGAACGCGCTATTTGCTCTGACCGGAAAACGCCTACGGACTTTGCCGTTGGTGGTTTGAGACTGCGTGATTACAGCGCAGGGCCTTGGCCGTACAGCCAAGGCACATCCATAACCCGCTCGCCCATGAGGCGCATGGACAAGTTGCGGCTCATGGCCACCGCGCCTTGCGCGTGAAAGATGCGCCCATTGCGAATGGCGCGTGCTTGGACGCGGGCATTGCGCGCCCAGCGTTGCTGGGCATAGGCCTGTAACCGCTCGACCGTGCTGCCCTTAACCAGGGTCAAGCACTGCGCCAGCACCTGCGCATCTTCGATCGCCATACCCGCGCCTTGCGCAAGGTAGGGTCTCATCGGGTGCGCGGCATCACCCAGCAAGGCCACGGGGCCTTGCGCCATATCTCGCGCTGAGGTCACGGGCGCTCGGTCGTGCAAAGCCCACTGCCGCCAAGCGGGCACAGAGGCCAGACGCTCATGCAAATCTTTGCCCACCGCACCTGAAACTGCCCCCATGGCGTGCATCAGCGCTTGGGCTTGGCCTGCTGCATCCCACGCATCGGCTTGTTCAGTTTTGGCACCGTGCACAATGGCCACCAAATTCAGCCATTCACCGCAGCGTACCGGGTAATGCACCACATGCAGGCGAGGCCCCATCCACACCGTGACTTCGTCCGAGCGCAAATGGGCTGGCAAATCGGCCTGCGCCACCAGCGCCCGATAAGCCAGATGCCCGGTAAAGCGGGCGGGCTCGTCGCCCAGAAACTGCTGGCGAACCGCGCTCCAAATCCCATCGGCACCGATCAGGGCATCGGCATGCCAGCTTTGGCCTGTCTGGGTGTGCACTTGCAGCCCATCAGTGGATGTATTCCAGCCCGTCACCGCATGGCCCAGATGCATCGCCACCCCGACTCGTTGCCCCGCTTCGTCTAACAGCCCCTGCAAGTCGGCCCTGTGTATGGTGGCGTAAGGCGCGTCATACAGCGCCTGTGCCCGCTCGCCCAAGCGCAAACTGCCCAGAACCTGCCCGGTTTGGGCATCGCGGGCTTTTAGTTGCTTAGGAAAAGCGGCTACCCGTGCCAGCGCATCGCCCAGGCCCCAGCCCTGCAAAATGCGCGTCACGTTCGGGCCGATCTGGATGCCCGCGCCGACCTCGGTGAGCTGCGCTGAGCGCTCCAGCAGCTGAACCGGCAAGCCTTTACGCGCACAGGCCAACGCGGCCGCCAAGCCGCCTATGCCGCCGCCTGCGATTAACACCTGTTGGGGTCCACTTTCGGACATGTTTCTTGTCATGTGTCAATTGTGCCCTGGGCGTTGGGCGCTTTAAAAATTGGACAATCAAAGATATGACCACGATCAAAGCTCCCGAACTTTTATTGCCCGCCGGCTCACTTGACAAAATGCGCGCCGCCTTCGACTTTGGCGCAGACGCGATTTACGCTGGCCAGCCGCGCTACAGCCTGCGCGCTCGCAACAACGAATTCAAACTGGAACAAATCGGCATCGGCATTGCCGAGGCCCACGCACGGGGCAAAAAGTTTTTCGTTACCAGCAACTTGCTGCCGCACAACGACAAAGTGCGCACCTACCTGCGCGACATTGAGCCGGTGATTGCCATGCAGCCCGACGCCCTGATCATGGCCGACCCGGGCCTGATCATGATGGTGCGAGAAAAGTGGCCCGAAATGCCGGTCCACCTGTCGGTGCAGGCCAACACGGTCAACTGGGCGGCCGTGAAGTTTTGGCAAAAAATGGGCGTGGCCCGCATCATCCTGTCACGTGAATTGAGCCTGGACGAGGTGGAGAAAATCCGCCAAGAATGCCCGGACATGGAACTCGAAGTATTTGTGCACGGCGCGCTGTGCATCGCCTACTCGGGGCGCTGCCTGCTGTCTGGCTACTTCAACCGCCGCGACCCCAACCAAGGCACCTGTACCAATGCCTGCCGCTGGAACTACGGCACGCAAGAGGCCACCGATGAAACCGACTCCGGTGAAGTCAAGCCCATCCAAATGGACGGCGACTTCAACTTTGAACATGAGCAAGCAAGCGCAGAGAGAAACTACTCGGCCTGCGGCGACGGCCAGCGCCACCCTGCGGCCCAGAAGGTGTATCTGATTGAGGAAGCCAACCGGCCCGGTGCGCTCATGCCCATCATGGAAGACGAGCACGGCACCTACATCATGAACAGCAAGGACCTGCGTGCCGTCGAACTGATCGAGCGCCTCGTCAAGATCGGCGTGGACTCGCTCAAGATCGAAGGCCGCACCAAGAGCCTTTACTACGTCAGCCGCACCGCGCAGGTCTATCGCCGCGCAATCGACGACGCGATGGCGGGTCGCCCCTTCAACCCCGAACTCATCAGCGAGCTCGACGGTCTGGCGTCACGCGGCTACACCTCGGGCTTTTTGGAGCGCCGCCCGGCGCAGGATTACCAAAATTACGAAGTCGGCCACTCGGTGGGACACCGTAGCCAGTTTGTGGGCGAGGTGCGCAGTGTGCAAGACGGCTGGGTAGAGGTGGAAACCAAAAACAAATTTTCGGTAGGAGATACGATTGAAATCATTCACCCCAGCGGCAACCGCAAAGTGCCTTTGACGCTAATGAAAAACGCCCAAGGCGAAGCGATAGAGGTAGCCCCCGGCAGCCCGCTCAGGGTGTGGATTCCGATGGACGGGCCCGCCGAGGGCGCCTTGATTGCACGGATGTTTTAAGCCTGCGTCGAAAGGCGTCCACGAACCGGTAAGTGCCTACGCCAACGCCCGAACTCCAGAATGTATCTCGTTTCTATAAACACGGATACACTTTTTGCCATGAATACCGATCTCCTGACCCATTACCCCGCTTTAGCCCATGTTGTCCCCAGTTTGGATGGACTTGGCCTGTCAGCCAATTCCATCACGGTGGGGGTCGACACCATCTTGTTTGATGAATACGCAGAATGTCAGGGTTTTCCGTTGGTATTAGAGGGAGAGATCAAGGTGTCGCGCCACTCCAGCGATGGTCGCTCTTTGGAGTTGTACCGGGTGGTGCCGGGCGAGCTGTGCCTAGTGTCCAGCGCCAGCCTTTTTAGCAGAACGCCGCTGTCGGCACAAGGCATGTCCACCCGGACCACCCGTGTAATGCTGATTGCGCCGGCCATGTTTCACCAGTGGCTGGCTGTGGCTGAGTTTCGCGATGCGGTCATGGGATTGTTTGCCGATCGCATGGCGGATCTAACGAGCCTAGTGGACGCAGTCGCCTTTCAGCGCCTAGACCAACGCCTCGCCGCCGCCCTGCTGGGCCGTGGCCCCAGCCTGGCTTTGACGCACCAGCAACTGGCCAATGAACTGGGGACGGTGCGCGAGATGGTGTCGCGCCTGCTTCGTCGCTTTGAATGTGAAGGCTGGGTGGAACTGGCGCGCGAACGCATCCATATTCATGACAGCAAGGCCTTGCGTGCCTTGGCCGATAGACAGACCCGTTGAAGTTATTAACCCCAATGCAAACATGTGATTGAAGTTACATACTTTCAAAAGCCCACCGCGTCCAATAGACCCATCAACAACTCTTGATGAAAAGGACTTCCCATGAAAACCAATGAAGGCGCTATCGATCGCGTGATGCGAATTGCAGTAGGCATTTTGCTGCTGGCCCTGACTTACAACCACACCATCGGACCTTGGGGCTGGATCGGCCTGGTGGCTTTGCTCACCGGCGCCATTGGCTGGTGCCCGATTTATACCTTGCTGGGTATCAACACCCGGCGCGCCAAACTGAACTGAACTTCAGCGAAGAAGTGGCCTGACTGGGGTCACCCCCAAGGCGCAGCCCCCAAAACAAAACCCCCTTGGCTTGCGCCTTGGGGGTTTTGTTCATTCGCAGGCTTACCGTTTAAGCGGCCACGCCTTTGGCATTTTCCACATACTCTTCAATCTGATTGAAGTTCAGATACTTGTAGATCGCGGCGCCGTCTTTGTTCACCACACCCATGGCTTCGTGGTACTCGGCCACTGTCGGGAACTTGCCCATTTTCGAAGTGATGGCGGCCAACTCGGCGGAAGCCAAGTACACGTTCGTGTTCTTACCCAAACGGTTCGGGAAGTTGCGTGTCGAGGTGGACACCACGGTCGCACCTTCGCGCACTTGGGCTTGGTTGCCCATGCACAAAGAGCAACCTGGCATTTCGGTTCGCGCACCGGCTGTGCCGAACGCGGCGTAATGGCCTTCTTTGATCAACTCGCTCTCGTCCATCTTGGTCGGCGGTGCCACCCACAGCTTAACGGGGATATCGCGCTGGCCGCCGAGCAGCTTGGCTGCGGCGCGAAAGTGACCGATGTTGGTCATGCAGGACCCGATAAAGGCTTCGTCAATGTGCGTACCAGCCACTTCAGACAGGAACTTGGCATCATCCGGGTCGTTGGGGCAGCAGACGATAGGCTCCTTGATGTCGGCCAGATCGATCTCGATGATGTGCGCGTATTCCGCGTTCTTATCAGCTTCGAGCAAATCAGGCGCGGCCAACCAAGCTTCGACTTTTTCAATACGTCGGGCCAAGGTGCGCGCATCTTTGTAGTCGTCGGCGATCATGTTCTTCATCAAGACCACGTTCGACTTGAGGTACTCGGCCACAGGCTCTTTGTTGAGCTTGATCGAGCAACCGGCGGCAGAACGCTCGGCCGACGCGTCAGACAATTCAAACGCCTGCTCGACTTTAAGGTTGGGCAAGCCTTCGATTTCCAAAATGCGCCCCGAGAACTCGTTGATCTTGCCGGCCTTGGCCACCGTCAAGAGGCCTTGCTTGATGGCGTACAGCGGGATGGCGTGCACCAGGTCACGCAGGGTCACGCCGGGCTGCATTTCACCTTTGAAGCGCACCAGGATGGACTCGGGCATATCCAAAGGCATCACGCCGGTAGCGGCGCCGAAAGCCACCAGACCGGAGCCGGCGGGGAAAGAAATACCAATGGGGAAACGGGTGTGCGAATCGCCGCCAGTGCCGACGGTGTCAGGCAACAACAGGCGGTTGAGCCAAGAGTGAATCACGCCGTCTCCAGGGCGCAGGGCTACGCCGCCACGGTTGCTGATAAAGGCTGGCAGTTCGCGGTGGGTTTTCACGTCCACCGACTTGGGGTAAGCGGCAGTGTGGCAGAACGATTGCATTACCATGTCGGCCGAGAAACCCAGGCAAGCCAAGTCTTTCAACTCGTCGCGTGTCATTGGGCCTGTGGTGTCTTGCGAACCCACAGTGGTCATCTTGGGTTCGCAGTAAGTGCCGGGACGAACGCCCTGGCCTTCAGGCAAACCGACTGCGCGACCCACCATTTTTTGTGCCAGCGTGAAACCGGCCTTGGTGGAAATAGGCGCTGTGGGCAAGCGGAACACTGTCGAGACAGGCAAGCTCAAGAACTCACGGGCCTTGGCGGTCAGGCTGCGGCCAATGATCAAGTTGATACGGCCACCTGCGCGCACTTCGTCAAACAGCACATCGCTTTTGAGTTGGAAGGTGGTGACGGTTTCACCGTTACGCACAATCTTGCCCTCGTAGGGCAACACATCAACCACATCACCCATGTTCAAGGCGGTCACGTCCACTTCGATGGGCAAAGCGCCCGAGTCTTCCTGCGTATTGAAGAAGATGGGGGCAATCTTGCCGCCCAAAGTCACACCACCGAAACGCTTATTAGGCACAAAAGGAATGTCTTCGCCAAAGCCCCAGATGATGCTGTTGGTCGCCGACTTGCGTGAAGAGCCTGTACCGACCACGTCGCCGACATAGGACACCAGGTTGCCTTTTTTCTTCAGCTCTTCAATCATGGCCATGGGGCCGCGCTTGCCATCGTCTTCTGGCTTAAACGGTGCACCTTCCCGTGTGTTCTTCAGCATGGCCAGGTAGTGCAATGGAATGTCAGGGCGGCTCCAGGCATCGGGCGCAGGTGACAGATCGTCGGTGTTGGTTTCACCTGGCACCTTGAACACGGTAATGGTGATTTTTTTCTCTACTTCAGGGCGGCTGGTGAACCACTCGGCATCGGCCCAGCTTTGCATCACTTCTTTGGCCTTGGCGTTACCGGCCTTGGCTTTGTCGGCGACATCGTTGAAGAAATCGAACATCAACAAAGTTTTCTTCAAGGCTTGCGCAGCCACAGTAGCCACTTCAGCGTCGTCGAGCAACTCGATCAAGGGGTGCACGTTGTAGCCGCCCACCATGGTGCCGAGCAATTCGGTGGCCTTGGATTTGGAGATTAAACCCACTTTGATTTCGCCATGGGCCACAGCAGCCAGGAACGAGGCCTTGACTTTGGCAGCATCGTCCACGCCCGGTGGCACGCGGTGGGTTAACAAGTCCATCAGAAAAGCGTCTTCACCGGCGGGTGGCGCTTTGAGCAACTCGATCAGTTCGGCAGTTTGCTTGGCATCCAGCGGCAATGGCGGGATCCCCAACGCAGCGCGTTCGGCAGCGTGGTCTCGGTAGGCGTTCAACATGGTTTACTCCTGTCTGTCAAAGTGAAATTAAAAAAGGGGAAAGAGTTTATCGGCCCATGCCTGTCGTGTCGATCAGGCTGGGCGGAGGGTTATTGACCATTTCCTTGGCAAAGGCCAATTGATCTGGGTGCGCGCATTCGTCGGCCACACGACGACCATTTTTTTGGTCCATCAACATCGATTTATTGGCCAGCTGCAACCACACGGCGCCGGCTTTGGCGTCCTCCAACCGGATGGCGCCCGTGGTGGTGGTGACCGCCTTCATGCGGTAGTGAAAGCCTTTGCCAATCACATTGAAATAACCGGGCGCAGCCGGGTCACGGGCAAGTCGGACGGAAGCCCCCAACTCGCAAGGCAATTGCCCCACATGCACACGTTGGGCGATTTCAATGGACGCTTCAGAGACCGACTCTTCATGGATCGGTAAAGGGCGTTTGGCCGCGGAGGCAGATTGCGACCAGGCAGGGATGCAAAGTGCGGATAAAAGTATGCAGGCGATTTGTGTTTTCATGGGTATCTCCGGTGGTGATGCATCCGTTGGAGCTCAATGCAACTGAAAATACATTTTGATCTCTGGCGGCAGCACGCGTCCAGTGTGGTGCGCGCGTTCGATAATGTGCCAAAAATAGCGATAGCTGGCACGATCGTGCAACTGTCCCTGGTAACTGATAGGCGCCCAGTCAGCGGCTTGCGCGGCCAACACAATGGTGCAAGCCAATTCAATGTCAGCTTCATCTGGAGCCATGGCCTCCAAGATCGGGCGAATTTGCGCCGGGTGAATGCTCCACATGCGGGTGTAGCCAAACTCATTCGCGGCACGCGCTGCAGCAGCGCGCATTACCTGCACGTCATTGAACTCGGTCACCACGCAATGAGCAGGCACTTTGCCATGGGCATGGCAAGCGCTGGAAATTTCAAGTTTGGCGCGCACTACCAAGGGGTGTGTGAATTGACCCAGGGCCCCCATACCGTGAGAGGGAATCGCGCCGCCGTGGGCGGAGACGAAATCCATCAAGCCAAAACTGAGCGACTGCACACGCGGGTGAGCCGCAATTTCAAAAGCACGGTGCACGGCCGCCGGCGATTCAATCAAAACGTGCAGCGGAAGATTGTGCGCGCCGGCTTGAATTAACGCCTGTTCAGCCAGCACCACATCGGCCAGTGACTCCACTTTGGGCACCATGATGTGCACCAAGCGCGAGGCCGCTTGACCGGCGATGGTGGCGATATCGGCTTGAAAACTGGGGTGGTCGACAGGATGCACGCGCGCTGCCACACGTGCATCAGGCGCAGCATGCAGGGCCAGCTCGGTGACCAGCGCGGCATGCTCGACTTCGCCGCCAACACGGGCGCCGTCTTCACAATCTAGAGTGACATCAAAGACGCAGGTGCCAAACTCTTGCGTCATTTCAGCTTGCAACTGCAAACTTTTGCGCATGCGCAATTCAACACCGCTGTAATGGTCACAAACCGGCAGCTGAACGCCCGCCGCCTGAACACCCAGCAAAACGTCACGCGGATGAAGCAAAGAAGCACCCACGCTGTGGACGGCGTGGAAGGCGCTTTCCTCAGCAGTGCTCATCTTTGCTCTATCCTGCACGAAAGGTGATCAGACCAAGTGGGCCACGCCCGCTTGCTCGTCGGTCAACTCTTTCAGGGTCTTGTCAATGCAGCCTTGGCTGAAGGCGTCGATTTCCAGACCTTCAACGACTTTGTATTCGCCGTTCTCGCACGTCACAGGAAAGCCGAACATGACATCCTTGGGAATGCCGTACCAGCCTTGCGATGGGATACCCATGGTGACCCACTTGCCGTTGGTGCCCAACGCCCAATCGCGCATGTGATCGATGGCCGCGTTGGCAGCCGATGCAGCCGAGCTCAAGCCACGGGCTTCAATGATGGCCGCACCGCGCTTACCGACGGTGGGCAAAAACACGTTGGCGTTCCACTCTTGGTCGTTGATCATGGTCTTGACCGACTCGCCCTTGATGGTGGCGAAACGGTAGTCGGCGTACATGGTCGGCGAGTGGTTGCCCCAGACGCACAGTTTTTCGATGTCGGCGACAGCTTTGCCGGTCTTTGCTGCAATTTGCGAAGCAGCGCGATTGTGGTCCAAACGCAGCATGGCGGTGAAGTTGCCCGGCTTCAAGTCAGGCGCAGCCTTCATGGCAATGTAAGCGTTGGTGTTAGCTGGGTTGCCCACCACCAGCACTTTGACATTGCGCGAAGCCACCGCGTTCAATGCTTTGCCTTGTGCCGTAAAGATAGCACCGTTGATCGCGAGCAACTCAGCGCGCTCCATGCCAGGGCCACGTGGACGTGAACCGACCAACAAAGCGTAATCGACGTCTTTGAATGCGGTCATAGGGTCGCCATGGGCTTCCATGCCAACCAACAATGGGAAGGCGCAGTCTTCAAGTTCCATCATCACGCCGCGAAGGGCTTTTTGTGGTCCTTCGACGGGCACTTCCAGCAATTGCAAGATTACCGGCTGATCTTTGCCCAACATTTCGCCAGAGGCGATGCGAAACAGTAAAGCGTATCCAATTTGGCCAGCAGCGCCGGTAACGGCAACGCGAACAGGTTTTTTGCTCATGGTGTGAACTCCAGAAGTGTTGTGAAAGAGGTATCGCAGCCCCCCATCCGGCACGCTGCCAGCGGGGCTGTCCGGCAAGCCGGCCCAAAGCGCACAAAAAACAATCTGTGCGTACTGCAAACAGCTCCCGAGTGTACCCGCGAAAACCCTGCCCAGTCAATCTGTCTTATGTCTTATATAAGATATGATTCCCCAAATAAGTGCTTAAATAAGCCGTTTCTCTGTTTTGCATGACGTTTCGCATTCGCTGCCGTACACCCACCGATGAATCACACCGCCACTTCCGCTGCAGCCATCTCTGGCGCCCCCGATGCTCTGGCACCGGCGCCCGCATTCAGCCCGTTGTACCAACAAATCAAAGGGCTGATTTTGCAAGGCCTGCAGTCCGGCGAATGGAAACCGGGGGAGGTCATTCCCAGTGAAATTGAATTGGCCGCGCGCTTTCGGGTAAGTCAAGGCACGGTGCGCAAAGCTATTGACGCTTTGGCCGGAGACCACTTACTGGTGCGCCGTCAAGGCAAAGGTACTTTTGTCGCCACACATGCAGAGCACCATGTGCAATACCGTTTTTTGAAATTGCAACCCGACAACGGCGACCTGAACAGCGAGGGCCCGGCACAGCGAGAAATCGTCGACTGCAAGCGCATGCGCGCTACCGCTGAAGTGGCCCGTGCCCTGGCCCTGCGCACAGGTGACGCGGCGCTGCAAGTTCGCCGCGTACTTTCGTTTTCAGGCGTACCCACGATTTTGGAAGATCTCTGGTTGCCCGGCGCCCAATTCAAAGGTTTGACCGCAGACCGCTTAGCCGACTACCACGGCCCGATGTACGCCCTGTTCGAAACCGAATTTGGCGTGCGCATGGTGCGCGCCGAAGAAAAAATTCGCGCCGTGCTGCCCGACCCCGCCCAGTGCAGACTGCTGCAAGTCACCCCTGGGACGCCTTTGATGAGTGTAGAGCGTGTGGCCTACACCTACAACGACACGCCGATGGAGCTGCGCCGCGGCCTGTACCGCACTGACACGCACCACTACCACAACAAGCTGAGCTGATCGCGGCTGGATTTTAAAATTAAAGCTCTTTGCTGAAATGCTCACGTCAGTTTGCTGCGTTGCAATAGAATCCGATGGTTTGTCTCTGGTTACCGCCTCGTTACTCACAGGAAAAAATATGACTGAACTCGCCCGTAAGCGGCCTGAATTTCGCAACATCAACGCACTGACAGACCTGCCCACATACCGTTTGCCCCCCGCAGGGTGGGTTTCCATCTTGCACCGCATCAGTGGTCTGTTGATGTTTGCGCTGATGCCTTTCATCATCTGGATGTTTGACAACTCCATCACCTCCGAAATCTCTTTCGCCAAATTCACCGCCGTGTTCAACGTTGGCTGCAGCTTTGTGCCGGGCTGGATCATGAAGCTGGTGGCCCTGGCTTTAATTTGGGCTTACCTGCACCACTTCATTGCGGGTATCCGTCACCTGTACATGGACGTGAACCACGCCGTGAGCAAAGAGTTTGGCAAGTCTTCGGCTTTGGTCACTTTGACTCTGAGCCTGGGTCTGACCGCCGTGCTGGGCGCCAAGTTGTTCGGCCTTTACTGAAGAAAAACAAGGAATAAAACCTATGTCATCCGTCAATTACGGCTCCAAGCGCATCGTCACCGGTGCTGGTTATGGCTTTCGCGACTGGCTGGGCCAACGTGTCACAGCAGCCTTGATGGCGCTGTTTACCGTCATCTTGTTGGCTCAAGTCATCTTCACCTCCGGCCCGATCGGTTATGAAGAGTGGGCCGGTATTTTTGCTTCGCAATGGATGAAAGTGCTGACTTTCACCGTGATTCTGGCTTTGCTGTTTCACGTCTGGGTGGGCGTTCGCGATATCTGGATGGATTACATCAAGCCCGTCGGTGTCCGTCTGGTCTTGCACATCGCATCCCTTGTTTGGTTGCTCGGCTGTGCCGGCTGGGCCATCCAAGTGCTGTGGCGTCTTTGATCACATCATCTATCGCACCGTTCCTGTTTTCAAATCAATATTCACTATGACATATTCCAAAGACAAGATCGCCAAACGTAAATTTGACGTGGTCATCATCGGCGCTGGCGGCTCCGGCATGCGCGCGTCCTTACAACTCGCTCGCGCTGGCCTGAATGTGGCGGTGCTCTCTAAAGTGTTCCCTACCCGCTCGCACACCGTGGCGGCGCAAGGCGGCATCGGCGCTTCGCTGGGCAACATGAACGAAGACAACTGGCACTACCACTTCTATGACACCGTCAAAGGCTCCGACTGGCTCGGCGACCAAGACGCGATTGAATTCATGTGCCGTGAAGCCCCCAAGGTCGTTTACGACTTGGAGCACATGGGCATGCCTTTTGACCGCAACCCAGACGGCACGATTTACCAGCGCCCCTTCGGCGGTCACACCGCCAATTACGGCGAAAAAGCCGTCGAACGCGCCTGCGCTGCCGCTGACCGCACAGGCCACGCCATGTTGCACACCCTGTACCAACAAAACGTCGCCGCCAAGACCACTTTCTTTGTGGAATGGATGGCCCTCGACTTAATCCGAGACTCCGATGGTGACGTGGTCGGCGTGACCGCCCTGGAAATGGAAACCGGCGAGCTGTACACGCTTGAAGCCAAGACCACCATGCTTGCCACCGGCGGCGCAGGTCGGATTTTTGCGGCCTCAACCAACGCCTTCATCAACACCGGCGACGGTTTGGGTATGGCGGCGCGTGCCGGCCTGGCTTTGGAAGACATGGAGTTCTGGCAATTCCACCCCACCGGCGTGGCCGGTGCTGGTGTATTGCTGACCGAAGGCTGCCGCGGCGAAGGTGCGATTTTGCGCAACAGCAACGGCGAACGCTTCATGGAGCGTTACGCCCCTGCCTACAAAGATTTGGCACCGCGTGACTATGTATCGCGCTGCATGGACCAAGAAATCAAAGAAGGTCGCGGATGCGGTCCAAATAAGGACTACATCAACCTTGACATGACCCACTTGGGCGCCGAAACCATCATGAAGCGTTTGCCTTCGGTGTTTGAAATTGGCCACAACTTTGCCAACGTTGACATCACCAAAGAGCCGATCCCCGTGATTCCGACCATCCACTACCAAATGGGCGGCATCCCGACCAACATCAATGGTCAAGTGGTGACGCAAGACGCCAACAACCAAAGCGTGGTGGTGAACGGTTTGTACGCAGTGGGTGAATGCTCTTGCGTCTCGGTGCACGGCGCCAACCGCTTGGGTACTAACTCCTTGCTCGACTTGCTGGTATTTGGCCGCGCAGCTGGCAATCATATTGTTGACTTCCATAGCAAAGTAAAAACCCACAAGCCATTGCCAGAGAACGCTGCAGACTTGTCTTTGGAACGCCTGAACCGCCTAGAAACAGCCAGCGATGGCGAGTACGCCCAAGACGTGGCCAACGACATCCGAGATGCGATGCAGCAACACGCGAGCGTGTTCCGCACCCAAGCCATGATGGACGAAGGCGTGCAAGCCATTGCTAATTTGCGCGATCGCGTCGGCAAGATCGGACTGAAAGATAAATCCAAGGTGTTTAACACTGCGCGCATTGAAGCGCTGGAAGTCGAAAACCTGATCGAAGCCGCCCAAGCCACTATCGTCTCGGCCGCTGCTCGCAAAGAAAGCCGCGGCGCACACACCGTGAACGATTATGGCGACACCCCCGAGCATCCGAACGGCCGTAACGACCAAGACTGGCACAAACACACCTTGTGGCACAAAGAAGGCAATGCACTGACTTACAAGCCCGTGCAAATGAAGCCACTGACCGTTGAGAGCATCAAGCTCCAGACCCGTACTTTCTGATCAGGCCAACACCATGACAAAGCGCACGTTCCAAATCTACCGCTACAACCCCGACGTTGACACCAAGCCCTACATGCAGACCATTGAGGTCGAATTGGATGGCCACGAGCGCATGCTCTTGGACGCTTTGA
Organism: Comamonadaceae bacterium; assembly: GCA_947452725.1. GTDB lineage: Bacteria > Pseudomonadota > Gammaproteobacteria > Burkholderiales > Burkholderiaceae_C > Limnohabitans_A. The sequence goes on from CANGEG010000001.1 coordinate 37,692, forward strand.
TGAAACTCAAAGCCGTGGATCCGACCATTTCGTTCCGACGCTCTTGTCGCGAAGGCGTTTGCGGTTCAGACGCCATGAACATCAATGGTAAAAACGGTCTGGCCTGCTTGACCAACATGAACACGCTCAAAGGCACCATCGTGCTCAAGCCACTACCTGGCCTGCCGGTGGTGCGCGACGTGATTGTAGACATGACCCAGTTCTTCAAGCAGTACCACTCGATCAAACCGTACTTGGTCAACGACAGCCAGCCACCCGAAAAAGAGCGCCTGCAGTCGCCTGAAGAGCGCGATGAGCTGAACGGTCTGTACGAGTGCATCTTGTGCGCCAGCTGCTCAACCAGCTGCCCTTCATTCTGGTGGAACCCTGACAAGTTCGTGGGCCCCGCCGGTTTGTTGCAAGCCTACCGCTTCATTGCAGACAGCCGCGACCAAGACACCGCCGGCCGTTTGGACAACTTGGAAGACCCTTACCGCTTGTTCCGCTGCCACACCATCATGAACTGTGTCGATGTATGCCCCAAGGGTTTAAACCCCACCAAGGCCATTGGCAAGATCAAAGAAATGATGGTTCGCCGCGCGGTCTGAGCCTCAGATGCTGGACCCGGACTACATCGTTGGCGACGCCCAACTCGACGGCCTGGATGCCCAGGCTCCTTTGAGTGAACGCGCCCTGAGCAAGCTGCGCTGGCGCACCCGCCGCGGCCTGCTGGAAAACGATTTGTTCATAGAGCGCTTCTTTGCCCGGCACGAATCTCGCTTAACCGTTGGACATGCCCGTGGGATTTATGTTTTGATGGATTTAGCCGATAACGATTTGATGGATTTGTTTCTTAAGCGCAAACCCTTGTCGCCTGAGATCGCAACACCTGAAGTGTGTGAAGTATTGGACATGCTGCTGGCCTGAGGGGCCATGGGCAATTTAGAAATCATTTTTGAGGAAAAGAAACCATGAAACTTGCTGACAACAAAGCTACTCTGTCGTTCAGTAACGGCAGCCCCAGCGTGGAAATGCCCGTGTACCAAGGCAACATCGGACCGGACGTCATCGACATCCGTAAGCTGTACGCGCAAACAGGCATGTTCACCTACGATCCAGGTTTCTTGTCTACTGCATCTTGCCAATCGGCCATCACCTACATCGATGGCGACAAGGGCGAGTTGCTGTACCGCGGTTATCCGATTGAGCAGTTGGCCAACAGCATCGACTATTTGGACACGTGCCACCTCTTGCTCAAAGGCGAATTGCCCAATGCCAAGGAAAGCGAAGACTTTCACAAATTGGTGAACAACCACACCATGGTGAACGAGCAGATGCAGTTTTTCCTGCGTGGTTTTCGCCGTGATGCACACCCGATGGCCGTGTTGACCGGTCTGGTCGGCGCTTTGTCGGCCTTCTACCATGACAGCACCGATATCAACAATCCTGAGCACCGCGAAATCGCGGCGATCCGTTTGATCGCCAAGATGCCTACGCTGGTGGCCATGGCTTACAAATATGGTGTCGGTCAGCCCTACATGTACCCGCAGAACAACCTGTCCTACGCGGGCAACTTTCTGCGCATGATGTTTGGAACCCCTTGCGAAGAGTACGTTGTCAACCCCGTGCTGGAACGGGCCATGGACCGCATCTTCACTTTGCATGCTGACCACGAACAAAACGCCTCAACGTCCACCGTTCGCTTGTGCGGCTCGTCGGGGACTAACCCGTTTGCCGCCATCGCCGCTGGGGTGGCTTGCTTGTGGGGCCCGGCTCACGGCGGCGCCAACGAGGCGTGCTTGAACATGCTGGAAGACATCCAAAAAATGGGTGGTATCTCCAAAGTCGGCGAGTTCATGAATCAGGTGAAAGACAAGAACTCCGGCGTCAAGCTAATGGGCTTCGGTCACCGCGTTTACAAAAACTACGATCCGCGCGCCAAATTGATGCAAGAAACTTGCAACGAAGTACTGGCCGAAATGGGCCTGGAAAATGATCCGCTGTTCAAGTTGGCCAAAGAAGTTGAAAAGATTGCGTTGGAAGACGATTACTTCGTCAGCCGCAAGCTCTACCCCAACGTTGACTTTTACTCCGGTATCGTGCAACGTGCCATCGGCATCCCGGTCAACTTATTCACCGGCGTGTTCGCCTTGGCCCGCACCGTGGGCTGGATCGCGCAATTGAACGAAATGATTGGCGACCCTGAATACAAAATCGGTCGTCCACGCCAGTTGTTCACCGGCTCGCCACGCCGCGACGTGCCCGCCCAGCGATAAGCCGTCCTGCTGGCGACTACAAACCGTCGCTCGCACCCAAAAGCCCGCAAAGGTTCATCTTTTGCGGGCTTTTTCACGTTCAAGAGCGCATAAAATGCGGGGTTGCTTCGAAGGAAAACCATGGCCCGCACGCTGTATGACAAGATTTGGGACGAGCATGTCGTCCACACCGAAGAAGACGGCACCGCCGTGCTGTACATCGACCGTCACCTCGTTCATGAAGTGACCAGCCCGCAAGCTTTTGAAGGCCTGCGCCAAGCCGGCCGCACGGTCGGGCGCGTCAGCTCTATCGTGGCCACCGCCGACCACAACACCCCGACCACGGGCTGGGAGTTAGGCTACGACGGCATCACCGACCCGATCAGCAAAGAACAAATCACCACGTTGAACAGCAACATGGCTGAGTTCGGCTCTGCTGCATTCTTTCCTTTTATGTCCAAGCGCCAAGGCATCGTGCACGTGATTGGCCCTGAAAACGGCGCCACCCTGCCCGGCA
>CANGEG010000002.1 GCA_947452725.1 Comamonadaceae bacterium
GTGATCGCTGGCAAGATGACCAAATCCAACACCTTGGGTGTGGTGGCTTCTGTGCCAATTCCTGAAGTGATCCGCAATATCAACAGCTTCACTTTGGGTGCGCAATCGGTTAATCCCAAAGTCAAGACCAAAGTGGTGTGGGTCAATGAGTGGTTTAACCCACCAAAAGAAACTGAAGCGGCCACCGCTTTAATCAACGGCGGCGCTGACGTCTTGATGCAAAACACCGACTCGCCAGCCGTGTTGCAGACCGCCGAGAAAATGGGCAAGCGCGCCTTTGGTTGGGACTCCGACATGACCGCTTACGGTCCCAAGGCGCACTTGGGTTCTGCGGTCATCAACTGGGCGCCTTATTACATCAAGGCCGTGGGTGAAGCCCTGGAGGGCAAGTGGGCCACGGGGATGAGCTGGTGGGGCGTCAAAGAAGGCGCGATCGATATGGTGTCGGTGGCCGCTGACGTGCCTGAAGAAGCCAAGAAGAAATTGGACGAAGTTAAAGCCGGTCTGAAAGACGGTAGTTTCACTATCTGGAAAGGCCCGATCATGGGTCAAGATGGTAAAGAAGTGCTGTCCAAAGACGCTGTGGCGGACGACAAGTTCTTGGGCGGTATCAAGTTCTACGTTAAAGGTGTGGAAGGCAAAGTGCCTAACTGATAGCTGTTCAACGTGACAGGGAAACCGCCCAATTCGGGCGGTTTTTTTTGGGTGCCACCAGCATGGGCGCACTCCTTCGGGTGCCAGTCCCGTCGCAAGTTGATCACGACGAGCGAAGCGAAGCGCAACTGCATGAGGGCGACCGAGTGTGGGTAGGAAGCGTGGAACATAAACGGTGAGCCGATGAACAAGAATCGGATGCGAGGCACTGCCAAGCAGGGCGACTGGGCCATAAACCAAGAAGCTCTTGTGATCAAAGCGAAGGGGTGTATATCGGGCGGTTGTGAATGGCTGAGGTGGCACACAAGCTTAAGCAGTATGTGAATGGCTGGAAGGCGTACTTCAAATTGGCGGACACGCCAAGGGTCTGGCGAGAGCTGGACGAATGGATGCGTCACCGGCTAAGAGCCGTACAGCTAAAGCAGGGGAAGCAAGGGAAGTAGGGGAAGCAGGGGAATCAAGGTAGCACGATGTACCGAGAGTTGACGTCAACCAACTACTCTGGGTGCGCTGCAGGGCGTTGCTGAAAGGGTTGCGGGAAACTCACGGTGCTGGTGGAGAAACAGCGACGGGCCGATCAAGACCGTGTTGACGATTCAATACTTTGACAAGCTTGGAGCACCACGTCTGGTATGAACCTCAACCTCACGAACCGCCTAGTGCGGACCCGCATGCTAGGTGGTGGGCAGGGGCGCCGTCCTGTTGACTGCCCCCTATGCCGATGGTGCACGTGGACTTGCAAGTCCGATCAACGGTTGCGCTGCGCCTCATAATCAGTACATTGAAATACCTGTCTCAAGGAGGTCCTGATGTTCAAAGTCCACGCCGTTCCCCCGCACCGCTTGCCCGAGTTGCTGCAGCTCATGCCCAAGGCCGAGTTGCATATTCACATCGAGGGCTCGCTGGAGCCCGAGCTGATTTTTGCACTAGCCCAGCGCAACAGCGTAGAGTTGCCTTATGGCGACGTGGCCGCCATGCGGGCGGCCTATGCCTTTACCGATTTGCAAAGTTTCTTGGACTTGTACTACGCCGGGGCCAGCGTGCTGATGTACGAGCAAGATTTTTATGACATGGCCTGGGCCTATTTTCAAAAAGCATCTGCCGACCATGTGGTAAGGGCTGAATTGTTTTTTGACCCTCAAACCCATACCGCGCGCGGCGTACCCATGGCCGCGGTGATAGAAGGTTTGAGCCGCGCTTGCCGCGACGCACAAGCCCAGCTGAACATCAGCGCCGATTTGATTCTGTGCTTTTTGCGCCATCTGCCCGAGGCCGATGCGTTGGCCACCTTGGAGGCGGCGCTGCCCTGGCGTGCGCACTTCATCGGCGTGGGGCTGGATTCAAGCGAGGTGGGAAACCCACCTGGAAATTTTAGCCGCGTATTTGCAAAGGCCCGCGCTTTGGGTTTGCACGTCGTGGCCCATGCAGGCGAGGAGGGGCCCGCGGCCTATATCTGGAGTGCGCTCAAGGACTTACATGTTGAGCGTATAGACCATGGCGTGCAGGCGATCCACGACACGCAACTGATGGCTTATCTAGCCGAACACCAAACTCCCCTGACCGTGTGCCCGCTTTCTAACCTCAAACTGTGTGTCTTCGACAAACTGAGCGATCACACACTGGGCCAGATGCTGCAGGCCGGGTTGTGCGTGACGATCAACTCAGACGATCCTGCATACTTTGGCGGCTACTTGAATGACAACTACCTGCGGACCTTTACTGCTCTGCATCTTGATGCCCAGCAGGCCTATAAACTGGCGGCCAATAGCATTGAGGCAAGCTTTGCCACGCTAGAGCAAAAGCACCACTGGATGCATGCTTTGAAACAGACGTTTCAAAAGTTCGACGAACAGGACTGATCTTCTCAAGAAGTTAATGCGCTCAAACGCCTCATCGGGTGCTGGGCCTAGTAGGTCCGAGCCATCGCTGGGTCAAGGTTGGGCTGGCGCCTTTTTGCCAGCGCCGGCGTAATCACCCGCATAAACGTGCAAGAACTGAGAAGGCTCAAGGTATTTGCGGATTGCCGCATTGACCTCGGCCAGCGTGGTTTTTTCAATCAGCTCGTCCATCTGCTCGGTGAACACCATGGTGCGACCCGTGGCCAGCTGCCCCAACAGCCCTAAGGCCAAAGCAGGGTCTTGGGCTCGGGCAATTTTGCGTTCTTCTTGCAAAGACTTTTTGGCGTCCAGCAGTTCTTGCTCGGTCACGCCGTTTTGCACAAAACGCGTGAGCTCTTCGCGTACGCCAGTTTTGAGTTTATCCAAATTTTGCGGTGCATAAATCGCATACAGCTTGAGCATGCCTACCGCTTCGAATGAGCTGACAGACAAGCCGCTGCCTGCACCGTAGCTGATGCCTTCTTTTTGACGCAGGCGGTCAAACAAACGTGATTTGACACCGCCACCCAACACCGCATTGGCCAGCACCATGGGTACATAGTCGGGCATATCGTCTTTCAAGGTCAGGGGCAGTGCGGCGAGGTAAAAGGCGTTGGCTTTGTCAGGCGCTTGCAGCGTGGTCTCGCCAGGTTTTGCACTGCGCGGCAGGCTGCTCAAGCGTTGGTAGGCTGCTTTGCTTTTCCAGTTGCCAAAAAGGGTTTGCATTTGGTTTTGCACGGCCAAAGCGTCAAAGTCGCCGATCAGTGCAAGCTCGCCGTGGTCTGCGCCATAGAACTGGCTGTGAAACCGCTTGAGCTCGTCCAGCTTGGCCATTTTTAAGCGCGCTGCCAACTCGTCAAAACTCAAGGCCGCACGCACATCACCGGGTCGGTACACGTCCATGGCTTTGCCCACAGCTTGCGAGCCCATGCCTTGCGGCTCGTTGCGCTGATTGTCGATTTGCGCCAAGTTTTCTTTAATAACCATTTCGAACTCATTGGCTGCAAAGGCCGGGGTGCGCAGCGCGTCACGCACCAGTTGCAAGACTTCAGGTAGGTGTTTGCGCAAAGTGTCAAAACGCACAGTTACGGTTTGCCCGGCTGCCGACATGTTCAGCTGGGTTTTGAGCTCGTCCAGTTTCGCGCTCAGGTCCGAGCGGTTCAATGTCGTGGTGCCGCGCAGCAGCATGTCGCCCACCAAGTCGGCAGTGACGGCTAGGCCGAACAGGTTTTTCTCGTCACCCAAATTCAGGCGTAATGTGCCGCTGACGGTATCGCCACGTGTTTTTTTCGGGATCAAAGCCAGCTTCATGCCGCCGGGTAAGTTGACGCGCAGGGTGCGCTTTTCGATGGCAGCGGGCGTGACGTCAAAGTTTTCACCCGCACTCACGGCTGCGCGACCACTGTAGCCTTGCACCAGATCGGCCACGTTCACTCGCGCAGGTGCGTTAATGCGGTCCGGGGCGCTTGTGGGCACGAACTGGCCATAGGTACGGTTACTTTCTTTGAAATAATTTTGTGCCACCCGCTGCACGTCCTGCATGTCCAGCGCTTCAATGCGGTCACGGTTTAAAAAGAACAAGCGCCAGTCGCCGTTGGCCATGGACTCTGAAAGTTGCACCGCCAGCTTTTCGGGATCGTTCAAGGTCTTATCGATCTCGCTCAGCAGGGCAGCTTTGGCGCGGCGCAACTCGGTTTCGGTGACAGGTGCTTTGCCCATGTGCTCCAAAACGTCCAGCAGGCCTTTGCGCACATCGGCCAGTTTTTGGGTGGTGTTCAACTCGGCCATGAACAGCACATAGCTGGTCTCCGCCAGCTCAAAATTCCAGGGGCTGATGGACACGGCCTTTTTGCCTTGTACTAAGCTTTTGTGCAGGCGCCCGTTCGGTGTGCCAGCCAAGATTTCGCTCAACGCGGCCATTGCGGCTGCGTCTGGGTGGCTACCTGCAGCCGTGTGGTACAGCACACCGGCCAGCTGGGTGTCGCCGACTCGGCGCACTGTCACTTCGCGCGGTCCGTCTTGCACCGGGTCTTGGGTATAGGTGACGGGCAAGCTGCGGGTAGGGCGGGGAATCGCGCCGTACACACGCTCAATCATGGCCAGCGTGGCAGCTTCGTCCAATTTCCCGGCTACCAACAACACAGCATTGTCCGGCTGGTAGTACAGGTGGTAGAAGGCTTGCAAGTTCCCGATCTGCACGTTCTCCACATCCGTGCGTGCGCCGATGGTGCTCTTGCCATAGTTGTGCCAATCGAAGGCGGTGGATGCCATGCGCTGCCACAGGGATTGCGCAGGGTTGTTTTCACCGGACTCCATTTCATTGCGCACCACCGAAAATTCGGTGTCCAGATCTTTACGCGCGATCAAACTGTTGACCATGCGGTCGGCTTCCATCTCCAGCGCCCACTGCAAATTGTCTGGGTTGGCTGGAAAGGTCTCAAAGTAATTCGTGCGATCGTAAAACGTGGTGCCATTGAAGTGCATGCCGCGTTTCCCCAGTTCTTGCATGAGGTTGGCGCGTGTGGGCGTGCCTTTAAATACCATGTGCTCGAGTAAATGCGCCATGCCGGTTTCGCCATAGTTTTCATGGCGGCTACCAACCAAGTAGGTGATGTTGACGGTAGTTGTGGGCTTGGAGGCGTCGGGCGCTAGCAAAACGCGCAGGCCGTTGGCCAAACGGTATTCGGTGATGCCTTCAACCTGAGTGATGCGTTGCGCAGGAGGTGCTGCTGCCGTGGCAGCAGGTCCAGACCCTGAAGCGGGTGAAGTGACTTGCGACCAAACCGAGCCCTGCAGGCCCAACCCCATGACCGCGCTCAATACAGCGATGGCAGATAAACGCATACACACACTCCCTGAGATTCAATGTGGCACAGTTATACACCGGACCAATGGCGTTTAAGCACAAGGCCACACAAAGCCAAGGCGGTATGGGCTTCATCTATCACGCGGCCCATCGTGATGAAGCCGTGAATCTGCCTCTCAAAGCAAACGTATTGCGTTTGAACTCCTGCCTGCGACAAGGCATTGGCGTACTGCAGTCCTTCGTCGCGCAGTGGGTCAAAGCCGGCGGTAATCACCAGCGCTGCCGGCAGATTGGCGTGAGAGGTCGCAAGCAATGGTGAGGCGCGCCAGTCGTCGGCATGACTGTCTTCACTAAGGTAATTGGCGGTGTACCAGCGCATCGAGTCTTGTGTGAGCATGTAGCCTTGGCCGTTGCGCTGGTAAGAGTCTGTGTTAGGTCGCATGGTCACTGCCGGGTAAATCAGCAGCTGAAACGCGGGCCGTATGCCGTGATCGCTTGAAGCACTTGTATCGCGCAGGCCCAGGCACAGGGCTGCCGCAATGTTGCCGCCTGCGCTGTCGCCGCCCACCGTAATGCGCGCAGTGTCAATGTGCAGCGTGCCGGCTTGGGCCACCAGCCAGCTAAACGCCGCAAGCGCATCCTCATAAGCTGCAGGAAACGGCGCCTCTGGCCCGAGCCGGTAGTCAACTGAAAAGACCGCACCGCCCGAGGCGTTGCACAGGCTGCGGCAGACCGCGTCGTGGGTATCCATGTCTCCCACCGTCCAGCCGCCGCCGTGAAAGAAAAGCAGAGCTGGCAAGGCGGCATTGGCTTGAAAACCCAGGGGGCGGTATTCACGCACAGCAATCGATATGCCGCTGTGCTCCAGTACGTGGTCATGGGTGTGGGCAACGGTTTCCCCTTCAGGTTGGCTCAAAGCGCGGCGCTGCAAATAGGCGGCTCGGGCTTTTGGCGCCGTCAGCGTGTGCATGGGCTGCACGCCTTGGTCGGCCATGAGTTGCATGAATTTACGGGCTTGGGGGTCGAGCATGATAAGTCTCCAGTGTTGTAATTATTTCACTCTAAGGCACCCGCGCCCTCTGGGCTGTCATGTCTTTGATACCCTCAACGGTCTGAACACCGAGGCTTTAGGGCTACTTGGGTAAAATACGGTTGAGGCTCGCGCTCCGGCGGGCCTTGCTTTTGATTCACCCGGAGCCATGTAGAGGACTACCATGTATAAAAACCTCGCAGCCGCAATCGCGGCCGCCTGCTTTTTTTCGCTTTCTCCCGTCATTCATGCCGAGCCGCTTAAAGCGGGTTTTGTGTATGTCTCGCCCATTACCGACGCCGGTTGGACACGTCAACACGAAGAAGGCCGTAAAGCCGTGGACAAGTCCTTGGGTGCCACGGTCAAAACCACCTTTGTTGAGAACGTAGCGGAGGGTGCAGACGCCGAGCGCGTGATCCGCGACCTGGCACGCGAAGGTAATAAGATCATCTTTACACCCAGTTTTGGCTACATGGAACCTACGCTCAAAGTAGCGCAAGAGTTCCCTGATGTGAAGTTCGAATCCATTACTGGGTACAAAACCGCTTCGAACGTGGCTACTGCCAATGCGCGCTATTACGAAGGCCGTTTTTTGGCGGGTGTGGCCGCTGGGCGCATGACGCGTACCAATCTAGCCGGCTATGTGGCAGGTTTTCCCATCCCGGAAGTCTTGCAGGGCATCAACGCCTTTGCTTTGGGCATGCGCTCGGTCAACCCGCGCGCGCAGGTCAAAGTGGTGTGGCTGAACCTGTGGTTTGACCCGAGCAAAGAGCGCGAGGCAGCCATGGCGCTGTTTAACCAAAACGTGGATGTGATCGCTTTTCATACCGGCTCGACGGCGGTGATGGCTGCCGCACAAGAGCGCGGCAAAATGGCGGTGGCCTACCACTCTGACATGCGCAAAATCGCGCCCGATGCGCAAATCATTGCAGTGACCCACGAATGGGGGGCTTATTACACCGCCCGCGTAAAGGCCGTGCAGCAAGGCCAGTGGCAAACCGGTAATGTCTGGGGCGGTATGAAAGAGGGCATGGTGCGCGTGGGCGACTTTGGCCCCAAGGTGCCAAAGACTGTGCAAGTTGAGTTGCTGGCCAAGCAAAAAGAGGTGGCCAGTGGCAAGTTGCAACCCTTTGCCGGCCCGATCACCGACAACGAGGGCACGCTGGTGTTGCCCGCTGGTCAGGCTTTGACCGACGTGCAAATCTTGGGAATGAACTTTTTGGTCGCCGGCGTGCAGGGCAAGCTCACTAAGTAAAGCCGATAAAAAATGCCACTGCCCGCTGGCGCAGCGGCGCTTCGGCACTCCAGTTACTCAAGACTGCCAGTCCATTTCTTTGTGATTACTCAGTTCAGTAAGGTGAGCTGACCAAATAGATCTGGGGATTCAAGCGGTCAGTGCAAAACATTAAATTCGGCTGAAGCAGAAAGAATGCTGCAATTTTGAAAAAATGTAATGTTCTGTGTCGTTTTATACTTGCCCAACCACACATCAAGTATGGGGCGTCAGGACCTGAGCCGATAGAGATTAGCTTCGACCATCTTAAAAGTTGGTTAAGAGCTGTTAAGGTCCGGCTCCAATGGCTGAAAAGAATAAACCGCGCGCAAAACAGGTGCCAGGCAAACAAGTGGTCTGAGCCTGTAACCCATGCGTCAACTCCTAGGGTGAACGAGATGTGCCGCCAAAGGACTCATCCTTACGATGGCCCGATGGGCCCTGCGGTGAGTGGATGACTGTTGCCAATCTCATTCACCGGCGCTCTCATGGCGTTTATGCCGTTGCAGATCTTTTTTGTGGGGCAGGCTTGGCGGCAGCGTAAAGTGATGCAAATCATTAGCAACCAAAACGCAAGTTGAAGCGTTACCCTCGCAGCACTAGCTTCTTGCTGTTTGAACGGCAGCATTTTCCCCGTAGACATTACTTCTTAGCCGTGACATCTGTCAGATGGAATAGATGACGTGCTTGGAAATTATTGCGATTAACACTAAGGTTGATATGACACGCATGCACAAACCCCCTTATCCAGGAGAAGTCCTGAGGGAGTATTTGGGTGACCTGACAGTCACAGAGGCGGCTGTTCGCCTAGGCGTTAACCGGGTTACGCTGTCACGATTAGTCACTGGAACGTCTGGCATCTCGCCCGACATGGCGTATCGCTTGGGAGATGCATTTGGCACCAGCCCTGAAATGTGGGCCGGCTTGCAAATGCAATATGACCTCTACCAAGCGGGTCGCCTTAAGCGTCCAAAGATCGAACGCATCGCCGCCTGAGTGACTGCGCTGCGCATCTCCAATTAATCTCTCCTTGGAAACAGTTTATATATGCACAAGATTACTTGCCCGCACTGCGGCAAAGCGTTTGAGATTGACGAGGCTGGATACGCGGACATCCTGAAGCAGGTGCGCGACAGTGAGTTTGAACAGCAACTGCACGACCGACTTGAGCTGGCCGAGCAAGACAAACAAAATGCCATCGAATTGGCCAAGACCAAGGCCGCCAGCGAATTGCAAAGGGCTGCCGCCGCCAAGGATGCAGAGATCCAGGAACTCAAGGGCAAACTGGATGCGGGGGATATCGCGCGCAAGCTTGCCGTGAGCGAAGCCCTTAGCGTTGTAGAAAAAGAGCGTGACGCGTTGGCCAGCAAACTTCAGCAGGCGAGTCACGACAAACTGAGCGAAGCCCAACTCGCGGAAGCCCGGCTCTTGAACGAGCTGCAAAAAGCAGCCACGACAAAGGACTCAGAGATTCAGGACTTGAAGGCCAAACTGGATGCGATCGCCGTTGCTCAAAAACTGGCGATTTCAGAGGCCGTTCATGACGTTGAAAAGGAGCGCGACGCGCTCAAGAATGGCCTTGAGCGATCGGAGCTGGAAAAGCAACTGGCCACCAACGCACTAAAAGAAAAGTACGAAACCCAGATCAAGGATCGAGACGATGCGATTGAACGCCTGCGGGATATGAAGGCCCGCTTGTCGACCAAGATGGTGGGCGAGACCTTAGAGCAACACTGCGAGACCGAGTTCAACCGCCTGCGCGCCACGGCGTTCCCGAAAGCGTACTTTGAAAAAGACAACGACGCCAAGAGTGGCAGTAAAGGCGACTACATTTTCCGAGACGTAGATGATGCGCGCACCGAGATTGTCTCCATCATGTTCGAGATGAAAAACGAAAATGATGGGACGGCCACCAAGAAGAAGAACGAGGAATTTCTCAAAGAGCTCGACAAGGACCGCACGGAAAAGGGCTGCGAATACGCGGTGCTGATCTCACTGCTTGAACCCGAGAGCGAGCTTTACAACACTGGCATTGTCGATGTCTCGCACCGCTATCCCAAGATGTATGTCGTGCGGCCGCAGTTTTTCATCCCAATCATCACGCTTCTGCGCAATGCCGCGGTGAACTCCCTTCAATACAAGTCGGAGCTCGCTCTTGTCAAAGCACAAAACATCGACATCACGAAGTTTGAGACCGAGCTCGATTCATTCAAATCTGGCTTTGCGCGGAATTTCGATTTGGCTTCCAAGCGGTTTCAGACAGCAATTGACGAAATCGACAAATCAATCGACCATTTGAAGAAGACCAAGGAGGCCTTGGAAGGTGCTGACCGAAATCTGCGCTTGGCCAACGACAAGGCCCAAGATGTGACAATCAAAAAGCTAACCCGTGGCAATCCGACCATGGCAGCCAAGTTCAGCGAACTGAAAAATCAAGGCCCTTCAGACGAAGGATGAGGGACGAAACAAGTCGAATATTTCAACTTGTAGCTTCACGCACGGCAACTTTGAAGTTTATAGATGATTCTTCAAAGGGCTAGTGTTCAGAAATGTTGTTTTATATCCGCCCTCAAAAGAGCAAATGACACGTTCGCTATGCATTCCGACCGGCAAGATGTGCGGGGTGAGTTTCGTAACATTTTTTTGCGATCTAACATGGGCAATGTGAGGTTGCGCGTATCCAGTTAACTTGATAGCGTTGCTTTCAAATGTAGATTTGATGACTGATGTTTTGTGGGGCCAAGTCGCTACCTCTGGTGCAGCCGTAACTTCCTTGCCTTGTTTCAAAGCGACCGCATGAATTTGTGAAGCGCCCATAGTTAAGCGCTGTGCTTTGCCATCCAGTGGCGATAGCTTTTGACCTGTCTACTCGTGATCACTTGCTGAGCCACCAACGCCCATAAAGGAGAAATTGCAGGGTTTGTGGTTTTGCCCTGGCTCAAACGCTTGAGCTGATATTTAACTCGCGCCATGGTGGCAAGAGACGCCATCATTTTGTTTTTCCAAGCGATGGGCGTTAACTCCGGCGCTACATCCTGGCCTGAGCGCCAAGCCTGTGGAAGGGAAGGGTTGATAGCTAAAGCGGTCGCAATGCCCACCAACAAGATTCCGCTATGGACTACGTTATCCGCAACAGCTTTTCGGCGAATGCCGCCAGTCACCATAAGTGGCATTTGTGCCGTGGCCAGCATGCTCTGGGCGAACTCAAGGAAATAAGCCTCCCGAGCCAATGTGCGACCGTCCCGTGTCTGACCCTGCATGGCGGGCGCCTCATAGCTGCCGCCAGAAAGTTCAACCACATCCACGTTCATGGCATTGAGCGTCTGCACTACTTGCTGAGCATCCACTGGACTAAATCCGCCACGCTGAAAGTCGGCTGAATTCAACTTGACGGCCACGGCAAACTGCGTTGACACCACCGCCCGCACAGCTTTAATTACATCAACGAGCAAACGTGCGCGGTTTTCGATGCTTCCACCCCATGCGTCTTGCCTTTTGTTAGAAATTGGTGAAAGAAATTGGCTAATCAGATACCCGTGCGCAGCATGAATTTGCACGCCGTTAAATCCTGCTTTTTCGGCCAGTTGCGCCGTGTAGACAAAGCGCCTTTGAATTTCCGCAATATCCGAAACGCTCATGGCTTTTGGAACAGAAAATTTATTTGATAATTTGCCCATGTCCAAAGGCACAGCAGAGGCGGAGTAAGTTTCTTGCCCAAGTGAGGCCATCATTTGACGACCTGGATGGCTAATTTGCATCCACACCTGGGCGCCGCCCGAGCGTGCAACTTTCGCCCACTGCCTGAATCGATCCAAGTGAGTGTCATCTTCCAGAACCACGCCGCCCGGGCCGGTCATGGCACGGCGGTCCACCATCACATTGCCCGTCAAGATCAACCCTGCTCCACCTTCAGCCCAAGCCTGGTAAAGGCGCAGCAAAGGATCCGAAGGCGCGTGGTCGGCATCGCACATGTTCTCTTCCATAGCCGCTTTTACAATGCGATTGGGGATGCTGGTGCCGTTGGGCAGTGTGAGAGGTGAGAAAAGAGTCATAACTGAGGTGGTCAATGAAGTGGAACAACCAATGACCCTTTTTGTGCATCTAGCAAGACGTATCCATTTTTCGTGACGCCGCATTAATCAAAGGGTCATAAGTGCGTTTTACCGAGAATACACTGGTGCACCCTTAGATTGCGGGCCACAGGCAGCGCGAGTGGTTTACAACTGGGTTTCGCTCCTTTTGTGCTTAGCGACACCGATCACCAATAAACTCATCCGAACCCAGGAAATAAAGGAGGCTAAATTGAATGGCCTCTGTAGCTTGCAAAATTGCGCTGTATTCGATCTGGCGGCACCATTGCCATGATTGGCATTCTTTCTGGCAGCGGTTTGGCGACTTCGCTGGGACACATCATCACGTGTCAGGTGCGCCTGCAGGGAGTGACCATAGGACATCGCGATGGCTTTGAAGCCATGCTGCGAGCCATGGGCCAATACAAAGTTGAACCCGTGGCCGACAGGATTTTTGGGTTTGAGGAACTGAAGGAGGCCATGGCCCACCTCAAGAGCGGCGCCCAATTTGGCAAAGTCTGCCTGGCGCATTGAATTCTTAATAATTCCCAAGGGACTTTCATGCTTTTCCCGATTGATGGCAATCCAAATGACCCTTCCCGTCTGGCATTTCAAATGTCTGAAACCGGAAAAAAAGGTCAGCTTCGGGCAGTTGGATGCGCGGACCAATCAGGTAGCGCAGATACTGCGTTCGTGTGGCGTGGGACCGGTCGAATATGTGGCCATGCTCATGACCAATCAGCGCCAATTTTTGGAGGCCTGTTTTGGAATGGACCGCGCCGGGGTCTAATACACCACCATTAGCACGCGACTGAAATGAGAAGAGGTGGCCTACATTGTCAAAGATTGTTCTGCCAAGGTGCTGGTGGTCTCCGATGAATTGAAGGAAATTTGCGCACCGCTGCGCGCGATGCTGCCAGCGAACTTCAGGTGTTTCACCCTTGGACAGGACATACATGGGGATGAGAGCTGGGATGCCGTCTTGGAAAGCGCTTCAGTGCTGCCCATTTCAGATTAATTAGGGCTTGGACATGCTGTTTTCGTCCAGCACTACAGGCCAGCCTAAGGGTGTCAAGTGGCAGATGATGCGGGCTTCCGCTGGCCACCGCACGGTGCTTGTCAACTTGCTGAAGCCTTTGTTTGGCTATGGAAGAAATAGTCGCTACCTGTCGGCTGCTCCGCTTTATCACTCAGCGCCACTGCATGACGGTTATCAAGCACGGGGGTTCCGTTTGGGTGATGGCCAGCTTTGTCGCCCAGCAAGCGCTGGCGCTGATCGAAGCTCAGCGCATTACCCGCAGCCGATGGGTGCCGACCATGTTTGTGCGACAGCTGAAATTGCCAGCTCAGGTCAGGTCCCAATATGACGTGTCCTCACTTCAGGTGGTGTCGCACGCGGCGGCGCCTTGTACGGTGCAGGTCAAAGATAAAATCCTGGCTTGGTGGCGTCCCATCATTTTTGAGTATTACGCCGGTACCGAAAACAACGGCTTTTCACAATCACCTTTGCCGAGTGGGGGGATCAAAAAGGCTCAGTGGGTAGAGCTACCCAAGGTCAAATGTATATTTCTGACGAGTCCGGCGAGGTGCTACCTGCGGGTGAAACCGGTTTGGTGTACTTCTCTGATGGTCCGATCTTCACTTGCCACAACGACCCTGAACGATCAGCCCAGGCGCGCAATGCCAGCGGTTGAACGCCGTTGGGGGATATCGGGCGTGTAGACGAAGAGGGATACTTATATTTGTTGGGCCGTCGAGCGTTTATGATCATTTCAGGTGGGGTCAATATTTACCCCCAAGAGGCTGAAAGCATCCTGATTGGACATCCAAAGGTTTTGGATGTTGCGGACATAGGTGTCCCAAATGAGGACTTTGGAGAAGAAGTCAAGGCGGTCGTCCAGCCAGTGAATCCCCAGGACATTGGGCCTGCTTTGGCCGATGAACTGATTGCTTACTGCAATCAAAGCTTAGCTTCATTCAAATGTCCAAGAACGATTGACTTTGATCTTGAGCTGCCACGACATGCAACAGGCAAGCTTTTTAAGAAGCTTGTTAGAGATAGGTACTGGGGCCCAGCTTAAACACGTAAGTGACACGGATCTCAACACTTTACGAGATGCAATGGGAAAAAGCTGTGCCGACGATCCCATGATGGCTTAAACTGATCCAAGAGCCTGACAATTGACAGTTGTCGTAGGTAATTTGAAACTGCGCATACCAATCTAAAACGCCATGAACAAGCCTAGTGAACCCTTAGTTGACGGGGCACCAGTGCGCCGTTTTAAGAATCCCAACTACCAAAATGTGGCCTCGAATTTGGCCGAGCTTAGGCAAAAAATTGACCTGCTTGATACACAGATCATTGAACTCTTGGCCCAGCGCGCGCAGTGTGTGAAAGATGCCACAAGATTTAAAAAAGACGCTTTTCAAGTGGCAGCCCCAGCCCGTCAGGCTCAGGTTTTTGCACGTGTGAAATCACAGGCGAAAGCACACGAAGAATATTTCCCCAATTTCCCCGAGATTGTAGAAGCAGCATATCGAACCTTGGTCGCAGGCTTTATTGCATCTGAGCAGCATCTTTTTCAAGAGACAGAGATCATTAAATAATGAAATTACTTAAATCACCCTCAATCCTCCGTCGTAATTTTTTTCTCGTCCTTTGCGTGGGTTTTTTCTTGCCCGCGACAAGCGTTTGGGCTCAGCAAGCTTGGCCGAACAAGCCCATTAAATTGGTTGTTCCCTATGGTCCCGGCTCTTCCCCAGATGTGATCGCACGGATCGTTGCAGAAAAGTTATCTCCACGGTTGGGTCAACCCGTCATCATTGAAAACCGTGTCGGCGCGGGCGGCAACACTGGCTCTGGCGTAGTGGCTAAATCAGCCGGAGATGGCTACACATTTTTGATAAGCACCAATGGCCCCTTGGTCTACAACACGGTACTGTATAAAAAGCTCACCTACGACCCATTCACCGAATTGCGGCCCGTGGTATTGGCCGGCGGACAGTCCAATGTTTGCGCTGTAAGGACAGACTCAGGGATCAATTCCTTGGCCGATTTGATTCAGGCGATGAAGAAAAATCCGGGCAAATTTAACTTTTCATCGACCGGTATTGGTAGCCTGTCACAACTCGGTGTTGAATTGCTCAAGGTCAAAACAGAGACTTTTGCAGTTCATATTCCGTACGTCTCTTCGCCGCTGGCGATCATGGCCATTTTGCAAGGTGATGTGCAGTTTGCCTGCGTACCTGCAGTCGCCGTCTTGCCGCAAGTTAAAGCAGGAAAAATGCGCGCTTTAGCTGTTTCAACCGCCAAGAGAAGTCAGTTTCTGCCAGATGTACCAACTATGAAAGAGGCCGGTTTGAGTGGCATTGAAAGCGTAGCTTGGATGGCGATCATGGCCCCGGCAACCACACCCAACGATATCGTGTCGCGGATGAATCAAGAGATCAACGCCGTTCTTGGGCTGCCAGAAGTTAAAGAAAAATTGTACTCACAGTATATGGAGCCCATTGGCGGTACCGAACAGGAGCTCAAGAAATTCATGCAGCAAGAGTTGCAGGTCATGACGCCAGTGATAAAGCGCACAGGCTTAAGCATCGAATGATGGGCGGAAGCCAAAGTGCTTGAAATTCAATTTGACACTCGACTCGCCACGCAAGCGGAGGTCGACTCACAAATCGCGACTCTTGAACAAAATGCAGGAATTTATTTCGGAGTTGACGCCGGCATTGAAGGCCTTCATCCCCTGCAAGCAACTTTACTTTCGCAACCGGATCTCGCTTTTCATTTGTACAGTGATGGCATTGTTTTGAAATGCTTGACGCACTGGGGCGCCGCCTTAGTCGCGATCAAAGACATTGCCCATTGGCAAATTGAAGCAGCCCGAGGCGCTGGCCAAACTGTTCAAGCGTCGCTGCGCTCCTTTCTGGCTTGTTTTACGGCATCCCCAGATGTCATGTTGATCGGTGCATTGCCATTTGATGCGCACCGTTTGACTTTGCCCACGGACTTTGCTGAGTCTTTGGGCGTCGTTTTTTTTGGCCGTCACCTACTGAGAAGAGATGGTACTGGCCAGTGGCGCAGAATTGATTGGAATATTCTTGGGTCGCCAAGCTCAGTTCAGGCTGACGATCTAGCACCTGAGCCTAATGGATTCAGTGCATTGCGCTCGACCCAAACTGCTATCTCTGGCGACCCTCAGGATGACTCTGCACCTGGGGGATATGCTGACATGGTCAGTCGTGCCTTGGCCAGACTCAAAGACACTGCGCTGGTATCGCTCACCCTTAGTCAGACCTACCGCCGCCGCGTGAGCATGAAAAGCACGGAAGCATTTGCACGACTTCGCAAAGCCAATCCCGCACCGGCTTGTTTTTTCTTGAACAATGGTGAAGGGCTGCATTTGTTGGGGGCCTCTCCTGATTTGCAATTGATTGTTCAAGATCACAATGTGGTTTCTTTGCCCGTTTGCGGCACAGTTGCCAAAAGAACGAGCCCTGTTGGTGAGTCGCTGTCTTTGCAAGAGCTGATTAATGAGGAGGTTGACGCTGCTTCGCTGGCAGTTTGTACTGATGCTTTAAGAAACGACTTGGCCCCCTTTTGTCGCCCCGGGACATTGAACCTCACCCATCGCCGCAAGCCCATGATGCTGGCCACGGTAGTTCATACAGTCGATCGCATTGAGGGCCAACTGCTGGAGTCCTGCGATGCATGGGATGCTATCTTTGCCACTGCAGCGCCTGTGATGGTCACTGGCACGCCCAGGGCACAAGCACTGGCGGCAATTTCAGAATTTGAAATCAGTCCGCGGGGATGGTATGGAGGATTGGTGGTACAGGTCGCAAGCAATGGGGACGCATTAGCGGGAACTTTATTGCGCGCTGCTGCAGTGGAGGGCGGCATCGCACAAGTTCGAACTGGTGGCGACTTGATGGCCGACTCATCGCCAGATCGCGAAGAGCAAGAGTCGCGATTAAAAACCTTGTCTTTATGGAGAGCATTTGGCTTAGAGACTTCGCCCCAAGTTCAATCTACCGCAATAAGCGGCTCTCACACGCCACACTCCATTTGCATGGTCGACTGTCAAGATCCCTTTGGCGCGGCCGTGCGTGACTTTGTGTTGGGCTTGGGCATACGGTTGGATACTGCAGCGGGCACTCAGCTTTGGGTGGGGCCGCTTCCAAGTGCAAATTGGCCAACGAAAAATTGCATTGCTATGGGTGATAGCGCCTATTTGTTGCTCAAGCATTCAGGCTTTGATGTTCAAGAAATGGCACCACTCAACGGCAGACTGACGATTAACAGATTACGCGCAGGCGGCCCAAAAGAAATGCCTCTTGAATTCGTCACGGTCAATTACGCACAGTTTCAAATTCTAAATACCTCACCTCCCCCTGGTTGGTCAGTTTGGACTGAAGATGAAAACGGCATTGCCAGTGCATGGATACATGCGGAGAAGAAATTGGCTTGTTTGCTGTTTAGGCCTGACTCCATGATGTCGGATAAAAACACACATAAAGTTTTCCTGGAAGCCTTGTCATTCATCGCGCATTGACCGTGCAAATTGCATACAAAAAATTAAGTCCCTTTTAAATGACCGCCGATTCAAATTATCTTCAAGAACCCTCGCGTAAAGTTCCTATTTTTGGCAAATATGACGTGGTGGTTGTGGGCGGTGGTCCCGCCGGTATCGCGGCCAGTCACAGCGCAGCCAAGCATGGCGCCCGTGTCCTATTGGTAGAAAAATATGGTTTTTTAGGCGGCATGGGTACAGCTGCTGGCGTAACAAATTTTGCTGGCTTGTATGGATTGAAAGACGGCGTCATGCAGCAAGTTGTGCACGGAGTGGTTGACGAAATCTTAGAGCGCCTGGCGGCACTCGGTGGGCTCAATGATCCGCAAGACGGTATGCAAGGCCGAATTCGGGTTCGTTCATACGATGTTTCGGCTTACAAATGTGCTGCAGATCAGATGCTGGTTGACGCCGGTGTGCAAATTCTTTTTCATGCTTGGGCTGCGCAAGTGGTGATGGAAGGTGATCGCATAGAAGCTCTTATTGTGGAAACCAAGTCCGGCCGCCAAGCTATAGCCGCAAATTGTTTCATTGATTGTTCTGGTGATGCAGATGTCGCCTTCTTTGCCGGTGTGCCATTTGAAGTGGGCGATGGCCACGGCAGTGGGCTTTTCCCAACGACGATGTTTAAAGTTGGCCACGTCGATGCCAGTCTTGCATTGCCTGTTGTGGGTCCATTTCAAGGCATTAACGATTGGATGGCTACAACGGAGAAAAATAAGCCTGGTCAGTACAAGTTTCCAAGAGAGGGGGCCATCTTGCGACCCCAGCACAATCCAACTGAATGGCGCGTCAATGTGACGCAAATAAAAAATCAATTTGGTTTAGCGATGGACGCTACCGATGCGCGTCAATTGAGCGCGGGGGAACTTGAGGGTAGAAAGCAAATCGCAGATTATTTCCATTTTTTGAAATCGGAAATACCAGGATTTGCGCAATCCTCCATCGTTGAAATTGCCCCACAAGTGGGTATTCGTGAAAGTCGGCGAATTCAGGGGCTTTACGCTTTAACAGGTCACGACATATTGAGCTGCGCCAGGTTTGAGGACAGCATAGGGTTCAACGCATGGCCCATGGAAATGCATACTGCCGGTCGCATCGAATGGCGGTTTCCACAAAGTCCAAGCGGCCAAACAGTCCGTCTCTTTAATGATCTGCCTTGGCGAATTTTGGTCCCATCGCGAACAACCAATTTGTTGGTCGCGGGGAGGTGTGCGTCCATGACTCACGAAGGTCAGTCTGCTGCGCGCGTAAGCGGGGCCTGTTTTGTCATGGGGCAAGCTGCAGGTACAGCTGCAGCGTATCTGGGAGAGACTGAGTCCTTCGAAAACACTCACGTGCCTACGCTTAAGCGCAAGTTGATTCAGGATGGTTGCTATTTGGAAGATTGATTTTGTCTTGGTTTTGCGATTCACGGCCGAAAATATAAAACCAAGCGGTGTGACTAAAGTTGCAAATTGACGCAGTGATGAGTTACCGGCGTTTGGGGGGGGATTACCGGGGCTTGTATGAAATTTTGTGCATGATGATCGTCGCGCACACTGACTCTGGATGTTAGTAAGCCTTCCAACCGCGTTATCTGGATGCATTCTTTCGTCAGTGATTTTCCCTGGTCGACATTAACCAAGTCCAGAAAACTGCCATTCAAGGGACACTTTTTACCCGGCCAATTGTTCCCATGGTCTCGAATTTGAAACAGCTGCTTCGAATTGACTGATCGCTTGCTCGTGAGTCAGGGTCGTCGACACTTCATCCGTGCCGTTTAACAACATGTCTTGCCTAAAAAGAGGCAGCGAAAAAGAAATTTCAAATCCCGATGTGGTTTTAAGAGTGCAGTCAGTCAAATCCAATAAAAAATGTTCTTCACGCTGAGCCATAGCACTGAGCTTTTCGACGTCATTGCTTGGTAACACCAATGGAAGCATATGGTTTCTGAAGCAATTGTCTTTAAAAATTAAACCAAAACTTGGCGCAATAATGCACCGAATACCAAAGGCTTGCAACATTGTTGCAGCAGTCTCACGTGAACTTCCGCAAGCAAAGTTATCACCAGCGATCAGGAATTTTGCTTGCCGGAATGGGCTTTTATTTAACACGAAGTCGGGATTTTCGTGTCCTTCTGTTGTGTAACGCCAAGGGCCAAAAAGCCGGTGAGCTAATTCCGACGAACTTCTAATGCCCACAGGTTGAAGTCCTTGGCCCGCTCTAACCAAGGGGGCAATCGTGTCAGTGTTGATATCTGACTTCATTAAAGAGGCCGCAATTCCATTCAATGTGACTAAAGCGGTCATGAATATGACTCCTGAAACATCACCTGAGTTGGATCTGCAATAAACCCGGCACATGCGGCAGCTGCAGCGACTGCAGGGGATGCGATGTGCGTTCGACTTCCAGGACCTTGCCGGCCTGCAAAATTGCGGTTCGCCGTAGAGATGGCGCGC
Source organism: Comamonadaceae bacterium (assembly GCA_947452725.1). Lineage (GTDB taxonomy): Bacteria > Pseudomonadota > Gammaproteobacteria > Burkholderiales > Burkholderiaceae_C > Limnohabitans_A. The sequence goes on from CANGEG010000002.1 coordinate 19,725, forward strand.
TCTCCAGAGCCAATCGTTTCACCGTTTGCACTCAGGCACATGGAACAGCCTGGATTTCTCCATTCAAACCCAGCGGCCAAAAAGATCTTGTCGAGACCTTCTTGTTGGGCTTGCCTTTTAACCATTTCAGAGCCAGGCACAACCCAAGCCGTTACATGAGAGGCCACTTTGCGTCCTTTAACAATTGCTGAGGCCGCTCGTAAATCACTGATACGACTGTTGGTGCAAGACCCTATAAATACCCGGTGAACAGTTAACCCTAAGAGCCCAACGCCTTCCTGCAGGCCCATGTATGAGATGGCGGCTTGCATGTTGGCTCGGTGAGCTGGATCCATGGCGTTGTCTAAATATGGAATGGTTCCATCAATTGCGGTGACCATATCCAAACTATTGCCCCAGGTGATTTGGGGTTTTAACCCAGTCACATTTAATGTGACTTCTTTGTCAAACACAGCATCGGTATCGGAAGCTAATGAATGCCAATCTTCAAGGGCAGCGTCCCACTGCGCACCTTTAGGAGCATATGGACGGCCCTTGACGTAATCAAACGTAATTTGATCAGGGGCAATCATTCCATACCTAGCGCCCCACTCGACGGACATATTGCACAAAGAAAATCTGGATTCCATAGGTAAACTTTCAATGGCAGAGCCAGCATACTCAACTGCAAAGCCATTTCCCGCAGCAACCCCCAATTGTCCAATGATAAAAAGCACTAGATCTTTGCCCCCAATTCCAGGTGATACAGTGCCCTCAAGGTTAACGCGCATCGTTTTGGGTTTTTGTTGAACACAGGTCTGGGTAGCCAGAATGTGGACAATTTCACCTTGTCCCACCCCCCAAGCCAATGCGCCGAGGGCGCCATTCGTGCAAGTATGACTGTCGCCAATAGTTACAGTTAAGCCAGGAAGAGCAATTCCCATTTCAGGTGTAATGACATGAACAATGCCATGACCAACTTGGCCAAGTTCAAAATTCTTTACACCAAACTCTTGTGTTTCCTTGCGCAAATTTTGCACATGAGGATTCTGCATTTGAAGCAGATCAAGATTGTTGGGATCAGTCGAAACAGAATGATCTGCCGATGCAAATGTCAACTTTGGTCTCCTAACCTTTAAGCCTCGGTCACGGAGTCGAGTAAAAGCACTGCCATTGAAATCAGGCACAACGTGGCGGTCTACATAGAGCAGGTGGAAGCCCTCGCCAAGATCAGCCACAACATGGCGATTCCAAATTTTGTTAAAAAGTGTTCCGTCAACTGACATTTGCGTTCGATTCTTTGACTGCATTTTTCCAATGATTAACGTCAACTCTTATGGAGTGTGCAAAATCCAAAGGGCTTGAGGCAAGAATATCCATTGACTGACGATCAAGTTGAAGCTTGATTTCGGGATCAGCTAGAACTTTCAATATATCTGCATGTAAGCTTTTCAAAATTTCCGAAGGTAAGTTAGCCGGTGCAACTAAACCAAAAATGCCGTCATAACTAAGGCCTTTGACTGTGTCGTCAAGAAGCGGTATTTGGGGAAATAATTTATTTTTTCTTCGATCACACAAAGCGATGACTTTAAGTTTCCCCGCCTTCACATGAGGTAACGCTGATTCCAGAACCACAAAACCCATCTGAACGCGACCAGGAAGTAGTTCTCTGTAGGCACCACTACTACCCGCGAAGGGGACGTGAATGATGTCAATTCCTGTCCTTTTGCGCAGCAACTCTCCCGTGATGTGGCCAGCTGTTCCAATACCTAAAGAAGCCCAAGATAAAGCTCCAGGCCTAGATTTCGCAAAATCAATCACCTCTTGCAGAGTATTAGCTTGCAGACTGGGATGCGCAACCAGGGCACTGGTTACGGTTCCAATTTGGGTTAGTGGCGTGAGGTCTTTGAACGTGTCATAGGGGAGGTCGTTGCGCAAACTTGGGTTGATGGTCAATGCGCTGATGACAACACCAAAAGTATGACCATCTGGGGTCGCCTGGGCAACGAACTGAGTTCCAAGTATGGTGCCCCCTCCTGGCTTATTTTCAACTATCACTGCTTGTCCCCAAAGGTCACTCAGTTTTTGAGCAATGGGGCGAATGATGGCGTCTGTTGCCCCGCCCGCTTGGAGTGGCGATATCAACTTAACGGGGTGAATGGGTTTAAATTGTCCAGCAGAGTTTTGTGCTTGAAGCGAAGGCAAAAACCCCGCTGAAAGCCCGCTGACTAAACCTCTAAAAATGTCCCGACGGCGTAATGTACCCATTCGTTTTCTCCTCATCGTGATTGATACGAAACTACGCCATTAGATAAAACATGACTTTGCATCTATCGACAGTGTCACTTTTACATCGTCCATGGAGCTGATGAAAGTTGACGTTTTTCTGGTCTAAAATATTTTGAGAGGTCTTGGGTACCCAAAGCTTGTATGCCCATAAATCATTCAAGCTCTGAATTCATCATCTCAATGCCATTGGTTCTCGTTCGTCTAAAAAGCCCACAATTTCTCGGAAAAACTGCATGCGATTTTTCTCCAACATGACTGTATGTGTCCCTTGTCCTAGCTCCACATAACGCTTGTAGGGGGTGTTGGTCAGGGCATTGAATACGCCTTGCGCTTGATAGATGGGCAAGTCGGCATCCCACTCAGCGTGAATGAGAAAAGTTGGCACCGTAATCTTGCCTGGCTCATACATTGGTTTGTCGGCTTGCCAGTTGGTCATCACATCTTCAATTACACCGTTGGTCGCGCGAAGGTTGCCGGAGGAGCCTTTAGGATCAGTGGCCCACGTGGCATCTGCCCACGCTTCAAATATTCCGGGGGGGATCAGGCCCTCGGCTTGCTGCGGTGTCAGTCCTTTAAGCCATCGAGACTTTGCGCTATCTTTGGAGACGTTTCTGTATGCGCCCAGTTTGACCGCGTTGGGACCTGTTGGTAATGCTGTTTCTTTTGCAAACAACCACATTGGCGCATAAAGGACAAGTCGATTGACCTTTGGGTTGTTCATGCTGGTGTACATACCAACAATTGAAGTGCCCCAAGACCAACCCATGATGTTGATCTTTGGTACGTTATGGCGTTTCAAAATGGCATCAACCGCTGAACCAAAATCACTTGCCGCATCCGCGGTATGAACGATAGGCGCATTGTCTTGAGCGGGCAAATCCATTTCTTTTGGACGCGTGGAAAGTCCATAGCCTCGGACATCCACCAAGTAAACGTCATAGCCTTTGGCTGCAAACAGGTCCATCATGGATGCGCCTTCGATAGGTAAATCAAAAGCTGTCTCAGCTGGGTAAGTTGCGCCGTGTACAAAGAGCAAAATTTTGTCGGGTGAAGCAGCCTTTATTCCTGCCAGGTGTTTGTAGCGCATAAACAATTGAATGCCCGGCGCTTTTGATGGCACATAAAAGTCTTCGGACTCGATCTTGGGCGTCTGGGCAAATGCTGAAAAGCCCTGAAGTAGCAATGCAGCAATACTCAAGATTATTTTTTTGCTAAAAATTTTCAAAGTTGTCTCCTGTTATCAAATGTGTTTTTTATGAGAGCGTGGAACTAGGGAGTTCACGACTGAAAGGTTCAATTTCGCAAATGAACAAGCGCCTGTACTACGGCCTCGCCCATTTCTTGGGTACCAACTCTCTCGCAACCAGGTTGATAGATGTCTCCGGTTCTCAATCCATCAGCCAGAACACGCCGAACCGCGTGCTCAACTTGGGCGGCTAATTCAGACTGGTGAAAGCTCAGACGCAGCATCATTGCCATGGACAGGATGGAGGCTAATGGATTGGCTAAATTCTGACCCGCAATGTCGGGGGCTGTGCCATGCACGGGTTCATACAGCCCTTTATGGCCTGTAGACAAAGATGCCGAAGGTAGCATGCCAATAGAGCCGGTCAACATGGCCGCCGCGTCCGACAAAATGTCGCCAAAAATATTACCCGTAACCATCACGTCAAATTGTTTAGGTGCGCGCATCAATTGCATAGCTGCTGCATCTACGAAGAGGTGGCTGAGTTCAACATCGGGGTATTCACGCCCAACCTCAGTCATAACTTCGCGCCAAAGTTGCATGGTTTCCAAAACATTAGCCTTGTCCACCGAGCAAACTTTATGACTTCGCAATCGGGCTGTTTGAAATGCGACGTGACCAATTCTGCGAATTTCAGATTCGCTATAGCGCATGGTGTTGAAGGCTTCGCGTTCGCCATTTGGTAAAGTGCGAACACCTCTAGGTTCGCCAAAGTAGATATCACCCGTCAGTTCTCTGAGGATTATGATGTCCAAACCTTCAACCACTTCAGGTTTGAGTGTGGATGCCCCAATCAGTTCCGGAAATAAAAAGGCAGGCCGAAAATTGGCAAATAGATTCAGTTGCTTTCTGAGTCTGAGCAAGCTCGCACCAGGGCGCATGTTGAACTCAATGGCTTCATCGCCAGGTACCCCCGCAGATCCAAACAAGATGGCCTCTGCTTTGTCGGCAATCTCGCGGGTTTGGAGAGGTAACGGATCACCTGCGGCATCAACACCGGCTTGACCAACCGGGGCGTAAACCAACTCCATCGGTAGATGATTTCCTACGACCGCTTTGAGGACCTTGACGGCCTGATCCGTAACTTCTTGGCCGATACCGTCGCCGGGCATGACTGCAATTTTCATGGTATTTAAGTTATATGAGTAAGTAAATTAAGAAAGCTGCTTTCTTTCGAAAGCCTCAATTTGTGGGAGCAGGCTCAGTGTGTAGCCCAATTCATCGAGTCCTTCGAGAAAACATTGCTTGGAAAATTTATCGATTTCGAAGGTGGCACTGAAATCAGAACTAGCCACAACTGTTTGCTCAGCCAGATCAATCACAACAATAGTTTCTGAATTTTGTTGGGTCAGGTTAAACAGATGCAACACATCAGATGTGGAAAGTCTGATAGGGAGGAGCCCATTTTTTAGCGCATTATTGAAAAAAATATCACCAAAACTGGGGGCTATAACGGCGCGAAATCCTCCGTCATAGATGGCCCACACTGCGTGCTCACGTGAGGATCCACAACCAAAATTTTCGTTCGCGAGCATGATTTGTGCTCCGACATACTTGGCCTGATTCAGTACAAATTCGGGTCTTAATAAACCATTCCCATCGTTGCGAACATCTTGGAACAGGTAGTTGCCAAAGTTGTTGGCTCTGGTTTTTTGTAGATATCTCGCTGGCAAAATTTGATCGGTGTCTATGTTGACCTTTTCCAATGGGAGCATCAAACTTTGAAGGGTTTTGAATTTTTCCATGATGAAGTTCTCAGATCAAATTGCGCACGTCGGTCAATCGACCCGTCACGGCAGCTGCGGCCGCCATAGCGGGGCTCAGTAGGTGAGTTCTGGAGCCCGGCCCCTGGCGACCCACAAAATTGCGATTGGATGTCGATGCACAGCGTTGTCCGGCTGGCACTTGGTCGCCATTGGTGCCTAAACACATTGAGCAACCGGGTTCTCGCCATTGAAATCCCGCGTTCAAGAAAATTTGATCAAGGCCTTCATTTTCGGCTTGGCGTTTCACCAACCCCGAGCCTGGCACTACCCATGCTTGCACTCCCTTGGCGACGTGTCGGTCTTTAGCAACCGCGGCAGCTGAGCGTAGATCTTCAATCCTGCCATTGGTGCACGACCCAATGAAAACGTGGTCAATTTGAATATCTATTAATTTTTGACCTGGAGTGAGGTCCATATACTGCAGTGCAGCTTCGATGGCTTGGCGTTTCACTGAGTTTGGGGCATCCTCGGGAAGGGGGACAATGCCATCAATAGGCAGAACATCTTCAGGACTATTTCCCCATGTCACCATCGGAGAAATCTCTTCTCCCCGCATTTGCACCACTTGGTTGTATACCGCCTCACTGTCGCTAAACAGTTCACGCCACCGACCCAATGCAGCATCCCAGTCCGCGCCCTTTGGTGCAAATGGTTTGTCTTTGAGCCATTCAATCGTGTTTTCATCGGGGGCAATCATGCCCGCACGCCCCCCCGCTTCGATGGACATGTTGCACACGGTCATGCGCTCTTGAATCGTCAGATTGCGAATAGTCTCGCCCGTGTATTCGATGACATGCCCCACTGCGCCGGCCGCACCGATTTTTCCGATAATGGCCAAAATGATGTCTTTGGCGGAAACGCCTATTCCTAATTTACCCTCAATGTTGATGCGCAGCGTCAGAGGTTTTCGTTGCCAAAGAGACTGTGTTGCAAGTACATGCGCAACTTCTGAGGCGCCAATGCCGAAGGCGAGTGCGCCAAATGCACCATGTGTGGCAGTATGACTATCGCCGCAGACAATCAACTGGCCCGGCTGACTCAGACCTTGTTCAGGTGCTATGACATGAATAATGCCTTGACGTGGATCCTGAAGGCCAAAATACGGAATGTGGTGTCTTTCGCAATCGTCCTCCAAAGCTTGCGCCATGGCTCTTTTTTCGGCGTCCGGGATCGTGTTCAAGTCACGCCCGAGGGTTGGGATGTAATGGTCCGGCGTGCCAAATGCCTTAGAGGGCACGCGCGCCACAAGCTGGCGTTGATGCAACATCTCAAAGGCGGGAGCAGATCCATCCTGTATCAAATGACGGTCGATATAGAGAAGACTTGCGCCGTCGTCTCGTTCCATCACCACATGAGCGTTCCATATTTTTTCAAACAAGGTCAGTGCTTGCTTGATTGATTTTGGTTTTTGCATGTTTTACTCGAATTTAGCGCCAGACCGCTTCACGATATCGGCATATCGAGTGATTTCGGATTGAATGAAATTTGAAAATTCGGCCGGTGTGCCACCGCCAATTTCTGCACCTAAGTCATACATGCGTTTTTGTACTTCAGGCGAGTGCAATGCATCATTCAACTCAGCATTTAATTTGCTCACGATGCTTGCAGGCATCCCGGCTGGGCCCATGAGTCCATACCAAGACGATGCATAGAGATCGGGTAGGCCTGCTTCATCTAATGTTGGCACGTTGGGCAGTACAGGATTGCGTTTTTTGGACATCACGCCCAGCGCCCTGAGTTTGCCTCCGGTGATGAAGGGAATGGCGGTGGCGGTATCAAACATTACCGAAATGTGACCGGCCATCAAATCAGCCTCTGCTGGCGCTGTACCTTTGTATGGCACATGCATCATGTCAATTTTTGTAGAGCCCATGAACTGAACTGCAGCCAAATGCTGAGAAGACCCGACGCCTGCGGATCCATAAGTGACCTTACCCGGGTTGGCTTTTGCAAAATTGATCAAATCGGACACCGACTTGATCTGGGAGTTGACCGGAACAACCAAAAATATAGGAAGGGATGAAACAAACGTAATGGGTGTGAAGTCTTTGATCAGATCAAAAGGCAACTTGGGATAGAGGTGCACATTAATGGCGTTGGGCGTGATTGATCCCATCAATAAGTTGTAGCCGTCTGGTTTTGCACGTGCAGCGATATCGGTTCCGATGTTTCCTCCTGCACCAGCGCGGTTCTCAATAACGATGGGTTGACCTAAGCGCTTGCCCAATGGCTCGGCGATCATTCGCGCAGTGGAGTCGACACCACCGCCAGCTGGCCAAGGCACCATCAGGCGAATGGGCTGAGTCGGGTAGTTGGCGCTAGTTTGCGCTGATGCACCAACTGAAATCCAGAGCAAAGCCAAAATTGCAAAGGTATGTACTTTAATCATCTCTTGTCTCCAACAGTATTTATCGTCCTTATTATTCATAAAACGAGCAATTATTCAATCGAAATAAACGCATAATAGGAATGATTTAAAATCATTCCAGAAAGCATATGAACCGCAAAATTCCCCCTTTAAATGCTTTGCGTGCTTTTGAAGCCGTGTCCCGCTTGGTGAGCTTTACCAAAGCCGCTGAAGAGCTGTGCGTGACGCAGGGGGCCGTTAGCCGACAAATCTCTAATTTAGAAGCGTGGCTTGGTTTGAAATTGTTTTCTAGAGGGCGACATACGATTGAGTTGACTCCGCAAGGGCAATCCTATTTCGCGGCCATGCGCGACATTTTTGATGAAGTTGATCGTAGTACTCGGCAACTGATGCCCAGAAAAGATGATCGTCTCTTGCGTATCAAGCTTCCCCCAACATTTGCTATTCGCTGGCTGATGCCTCGTTTGGCAAGATTTCATGCCAAACACCCTGATACGGAAGTTCAAATAACAACATCCCATCAAAGGGTGAATTTCAAGACAGAAGATATTGATATCAGTATTCATTCTGAACTGGCCCCTCCACAACTACCTGGATTCAAGTTGTTGTTTGAGGAGACCTTGATTCCTGTGTGCTCACCTGGACTACTCAAAGGTAGCAAGCCGTTGAAGCAGCCAGATGATTTGATGTTTCATGATCGTTTATGTTCGATGAACCGCCCTCACGATTGGTCAACTTGGTTGAAGGCAGCCAAGGTCGAATCCATTGATGCGCACGAAGGCCTTAAGTTTGAAAACGCGGCCCTGGCCTACCAGGCTGCTACCAATGGACTTGGAGTAATGATGGGATTGATGGCGTTTGTACAAGGTGATTTGGCCAGTGGTTTATTGGCTGCACCATTTGATTTGAGCGTTGCGACGAAAGGGGGTTATTACATTTCATTTTCAGATTCAAAAGAGAAAACACAAAAAATTGTTGAATTTGAAAATTGGCTTTTGCAAGAAATAAGTCCAACGCCTTAGCATCCCTTGCCGCAATGCTCACTCCTCTAGTGTCGGAAAAAAATCGTGAAGATCACTGGATCTTGTTGTTGCCATGTTGTGTTGCCGAACGACTGTAATCCAAAGTATTCAAATTTAAAGTCCAATCAAAATCGTCATGATCAATGGTGCGTAGATGCCAAAATCATGTCTGCCCCTTTTTCTGCAACCATCAAAGTGGGCGCATTGGAATTGCCCGAGGTGCAACTGGGCAGGATCGATGCATCCACTACGCGAAGGCCTTGCAAACCCCTCACCCTTAATTGCGGATCAACCACTGCATTTCCACTGGCGCCCATCCGACAAGTTCCTACCAAGTGATAACCTGAAACACCTTTCTCTCGTGCATAGTCGATCCATTGCGCATCCGATTGGGTTGCTGTGCCTGGTAAAGTTTCCTCAATCCCCCAGCGACGTAGCGCTGGCATGGAGAAGATCTCGCGCGCCAAACGCAAGCCAGTTAACAATGCGCTGCAATCACCTGCTTCACTTAAGTAATTCGGCTGGATAGACGGCATTTGCGCTGGGTCAGTTGAGCAAATAAGAACAGAGCCTTTGCTTTGAGGGTAGGACTGGTACACAGAGATTGTCATTCCGCCCTGACGCTCTAGTTGATAAGTTCCTGGCTCGAAACTTGCCGGAGCAAAGCTCAGCTGCAAGTCCGGCGCATCTAAAGTTGGAGTACTCTTGGCAAACGCAGCGCAAGAACTGGCTCCCATCGTAAGCACACCACGTCCCCTCGCCACGTAGTTTAGAAGTTCAGAAGCCAATGCAATGCCACGCGTACGTTCGTTCAGTGTCCCTGTACCGCTGACTCGTTGGGTCAGGCGCACAGAATAATGATCCTGTAAATTTTGACCCACACCTGCTTGATCTAAAACTACTGGAATACCCAGTGAGTCAAGCAGCTTGGCAGGCCCTACCCCCGAGAGCTGCAGCAATTGGGGGGAGCGAATCGAGCCACAGGAAATAATTATTTCTTTACGTGCTTTCACGTACAAGGTCTGCCCATCACACAGCACCTGCGCTCCTACTGCACGCGTGCCTTCAAAGACTATTCTTTGCGCTAGGGCGTTTGTCTTAATGCGCAGATTGAGGCGCGCTCGCGCAATGCGTAAATAAGTTTGCGCCGGACCCATTCGAAAACGACCTTGCCGATTTTGATGAAAGGCGGCAGCACCCTCTCGCTCGACACCGTTCAAAGTATCACGGACCATTAAGCCAGCTTGACCGCAAGCTTGCAAAAATGCACTACTCAAGTAGTGTTGCTTAACGAAGCTCGATACGGGCATTCGCTTGTGCGGAGCAGCGCCATCGATATTCTCTAATCTATCGTAAATGGGTAGAACGTCATCAAAGGACCATCCTTCGCAGCCCTCTTCAAGCCAACGTTTGTGTTCAGCTTGTGCGCTGCGGACATACAGCATTCCATTCAATGATCCAGTCCCACCCAACATCTTTCCTTGTGGATAAGCTATCACGCGACCGTTGCTGGATGCTTGAGGTTCAGACCCATAGCGCCAACTCAGATTTGGATTGTCTAAGAGGCTTAGAAAACCTGCAGGAATATGTATAAACGGACTGCGATCGCGAGGGCCAGCTTCTAAAAGTAAGACCTCAAATTTCCCGTTTTCCGAAAGCCGGTCGGCCAAAACGCAACCTGCACTGCCACCGCCGACGATGAGGTAATCAACCTCTTGCTGTGCTAGGGGGGATTGAATGCCCATGCCGAAACCTTCGTTGGATTGTTGTTTTGCTGTGAGGCTCAATGAGCCCTAAGCACAGCGCTGAAAATCAAAAAATGATTTACGCCAAGGAATGACTTGAACAGTGTCAAATACTCCCCCAGTTCGAAATGGGTCGCCGGCTGCGAAATTTTCAGCAGCGAGTCGATCCTCCGTATTCAGAATGATGAGGCCCCCAATCGGTAGCCCTGCCTCATCCAGCATGGCGCCTCCCGCTAGCATGATGTCTTGACGTTCGCTAAGGTACTTGAGATGTGCCTCGCGCAGCTGTGCACGTAATACACTGGCCCCAGATTTGTCGTAAGCAATGATGGCAAAAGGCATTGTTGACTCCTTGATTTTTGTTTCGATCAACTTGCCGTGATTGAAGCCGACCGGATGATTTTTCCCCATGTCGCCATTTCCCGCACAAGAAATGAATTGAACTCGCCCGGGGTACTTCCTACAGGGTCGGTGCCGCTGGCAATCAAAAGTTCCCGCATTGCTGATACTTTCAAAATATTTAGTAATTCATTGCTGATCAATCCAACAACCGAAGGGTCGGTGCCAGCGGGTGCCAGTAGCCCGGTCCATGCACTCACATCAAATGGCTTTGCGATCAATTCTGCAACCGTGCGTACATCGGGCAACAAAGGGGAGCGCTGCGCGGTAGATGTCGCAAGTGCGCGCAACTTGCCGGACTTGATGAGTGGCGCGGCGCCAACAACGTTGCCGAACATCAGGTCTACATGACCACCCATCACATCCGTCAATGCAGGCCCGGTTCCTTTGTAAGCGACATGCACCATCGAGATACCTGCTTGGAGACAAAAAAGCTCCATGGCAAGGTGATCAGCAGTTCCACTACCGGTCGATGCAAATGTCAGTTTTTCACTTTTGGCGCGCGTCATCAAATCGTTTAAAGACCTGATGGGCGAGGCCGCCTGAACAACCAAGATAAAAGGAGATTGCACAAGTAAGCTGATTGGAGAAAACGCTTGCGCAGTGTCAAAAGGCAACGTCCTCATCAACCACGGATTGGTTACAAGGGGCACACTGGTCAGCAACAAGGTGTATCCATCGGCGGCCGATTTGGCAACGTAATCAGAGGCGATGACGGTGCTGGCGCCCGCCTTGTTGTCAATCAATACAGGTTGTCCTATGGCCTCCGCAAGGCGAGGAGCGAACGCGCGAGCCACCATATCGGTGCTGCCGCCAGGGGGGAAGGGTACAACGAACTTGACGGGCTTAGCTGGGTATGTATTTGCGGCCCGTGCGGGTTTTGCTAATGCAACCAGCCCAGCTGCACTTAAATAAGCCAAAGTATCACGACGTTTCATTGGGTTTCCTTTTGACTTGCATACACATAGACAACACCATTTAGGGGGAGGTTCTGTGACCTAGTTCAAGCATTAAAGTTAAGCTTCAGCCCGGCTTCTGGCCATGGCATAGACACCAGTTGACCCGTCTCACTTAAGGTGATGTAGGCCGTTTTCAAACCATCGCCGCCAAAGCAAATGTTCGTAACGTAACTGTCTGGGAATTTCACTTGGCGTAACAAGTCCCCTGCGGGCGAAATGACCGATATATGGCCTGTCATGAGCGTCGCCACACAGATGTTTCCGGACTCATCCAAGGCCAAGCTGTCAAACCTCTGAAATCCTGGAAGGCCGCATACCAAACGACCACCGTTTTGCGAAGGGAAGTCCAACTTCTTGATTTTTCCCGGTGCGATGACATCGAACGCCCAAAGTCGGGAGGTCTCAGTTTCAGCCACATAGAGAATTAGGCCATCTGGGGATAAGCCTACGCCATTGGGAGCTTGAATCGGATAGACCAACTCGCTGATAAAAGAGCCATCTGCTAACGCATAGTAGAGGCCACCGTGGTCACGAGATCTTGCGCGTTTTTTGCCGAAGTCGGTAAAGTAAAAACCACCGTTCTTGTCAAAGACCAAGTCATTGGGCGCGCTGAGCCGATGGCCTTGACAGGAATCGTACAAAGTCTCAGTCACACCGGTGTGCCAATTCACTTTTTGAATGCTGCCCCCTTCGTAATTGAGCGCAGGGCCGGATGACGTGAAATGGCCTTGCGCGTAGTTGTTGCCCCCGTTGTTACAGACATACAAAGCGCCGTCTGGGCCTATCGCAGCCCCATTCGGACCACCGCCACAGTCTGCCACGATGCTGAGTTCGCCGTTCGCGCTTACGCGGCGAATCAGACCCGCCCTCATTTCTACAAAGATGACGGAGCCATCCTGCATAGCCACGGGGCCTTCCGGAAAGAGCAGACCTTCGGCAAGTTTTTTCAAGATTTGCATCGCTTTGTGTATGACCTTGTGGACACGGCTGAAAATTTCAACCAAAGCCACATGAGTTAATTGCAATAAGATATGAATTAAATTAATGTCTTATTTATTTGCGCACCAATAAATGTAGCCTAATTTTGTTCCTTGAAAAAACAAAATAAATCATGTCAAAGCTTTGGGGGACTGCAATTCATGGGTGCATTTGAGGTGCAATTAAATGGCTAAAAATGGACTTCTGACGCCAATTTTCAACGAGAGTTTCGTCTCCTATTGCGGGCTGTAGTTCCCGCATGATTATGGGAAAACAGCCCGCTTAAGGTCAAGTTTTGACAGACGTTGAGTTCGTGCCAATCACTGCTTACCCACGTTAAAGATGAAAGGCTAGCCTCATCGCGTTCAGACCTCTCGCACTGGTCACTACGCTTGCTGCCAATGTGGTTGTTAATGCAGTGCCGGAGATTAAAGCCCAAGGCCAACTTTTACAGAAAATGTACAAATATTGAAGTTATCAGCCCACAAATAATGAAATGCATGCGCTATACCTATAGCTACAGTCATGTCGCTGACATGACCTGAGTCGTAGCAAATAGACCTACAGTGATTGGTTAATTTTGTGTCTGGAAATTTACTTTAATGATTGGGCTCAGCATGTTGAACATCGGTGCTTTATTTTCATCCGCACTTTTTACTTCGGTATTCTTATGGGCTCCAGTTGCACAGGCCGCAACAGACCTCGCGCTCGTTACGGCCGCTAAGAATGCACAGACTGAGCTTATCGAGAGCCTTCGGCAAATGGTCATGATCGAGTCAGGCAGCGCGGACTTAAAGGGCTTGGCACAAATGGCAAATTTAGTTGAGTCGCGTCTGAACGCACTGGGATTTGCCACAGAGCGCCATAAAACATCCACCGGCGCAGGTGCAGACATCGTTGTTGGAAAACTGCAAGGGACCGGCCAGAAAAAGTTCATGCTGCAAGCTCACATGGACACCGTTTATCAAGTCGGCATCCTGAGTACGCAGGGCTATAAAGTCGACGGCAACCTCATTTATGGCCCCGGCATTGCGGACGACAAAGGAGGCATCGCGGTCATTTTGCACAGTCTGGCCATTCTCAAAGAGCAAGGTTGGAAAGACTATGCCCAACTCACCGTGATGTTCAATCCTGATGAAGAAGTGGGCTCCATTGGCTCGGGAGAACTTATCTCCCAATTGGCTGATCAACACGACGTTGTGCTGTCCTGCGAACCCACGGCTGCCAAAGCAATTGCCAAAAACGAAGCGGTACTTTTGGGGGCCAGCGGCGCCACGCGCATTGACATGCAAGTGAATGGAAAGGCCTCGCATGCGGGCGCCGCCCCCGATTTGGGGCGTAACGCTTTGGTTGAACTGAGTCATCAGATTGTGCAAACCCGAGACGCCTACAAAAGCATTCCCGGGGTACAGCTGAATTGGACCATTTCACAGGCGGGTACTGTACGCAATCAAATTCCCGATAAAGCTATGGCATTAGCCGATGTGCGCACCACTTTGCCAGGGGCTGCTGAAAAATTGCAAGCTGCCCTACAAAACATGGTCAACACCCAAAAGCTGATTCCCGAAACAGAAACCCGCGTTACGCTTTTCGGTGGCCGTCCACCTTACCAAGGCGGCGCCAAAGCCAAAGCTTTGGCCGACAAAGCACAGGCCATTTATCTAGAACTGGACCGAAAACTGGACATCGTTCCTATGACGGGGGGCGCAACGGATGCGGCATTTGCTGCGCGCTCGGACAAAGCTGCGGTCATTGAAAGCTTTGGATTGGCGGGATGGGGTTATCACGCCAAGGACGAATACATAGAAGTTGATTCGATCGTGCCACGGCTGTATTTGATGACCCGAATTTTGATGGAGTTGGGCAAACAGTGATCCAATACAGGATAGTTCCTCTATTGCAAAATCTGCAAGTCTTTCTAGCTTCGTTTAAACGCCCTCAAATTTGACTGAGCTGAACATATAAAGGAGCTTTTGCATTCATAAAAGATTTTTTGCGTGCCCAAGCAACTTCCTGCAGCGCAGTCATAGATGCCGGCGAACTCAACGGCCTAGATTAGAAGTTCATCCACGTCTGACAATCTAACCTTATCCAGGCGCACAGAAGCCATCCACTTGAGATGCTTAAAATTCCTCGGAGTTTCGATAAAGAACAAGCGCGCTCGTCCTTGGCAACATCGAAGCCTTGAGGTGGATTTTTAGGTCGAGCTTCGTTAGGACAGAAGCTTAGACCACCAAGCCACTCATCAGAATTTCGACTGCAACCGCACAGAAAGATACGGCTCAAGTGTCTAAATGGATACCCCTCGCCTTGGCCAGCGAGGTCCAGCGTGCGATGTCTTTCTTCATGTATGCGCCAAACTCTGCCGGTTTCATGGGCATTAACTCCACCGCTTCGGCGCTTAGTTTGTCTTTGAAGTCAGGCTGAGCCAGCACCACGGCCATGGCGTCGTTGAGTGTTTTGACGATTGACGCCGGCATATTGGCCGGTCCAACCACGCCGTACCACTGCTGTGCGTCAAAGCCTTTCAACCCGGCTTCTTCTAAAGTGGGTACGTCTTTGAGTTGGGGGTGGCGCTGGCTGCCGGTGACCGCCAAAGCTCGAATGCGGCCGCCGCGAATGTGCGGCAGTGCAGCGGCCAGCCCCGGGAACATCATTTGCGTTTGTCCGCCAATCAAATCGGTGATCGCCGGGGCAATGCCGCGGTAAGGGATGTGCACCAAAAAGCTGTTGGTTTGCAGCTTGAACAATTCAGCCGTCAAATGCGTAAGTGAGCCCGCACCGGCCGAGCCGTAAGACAGCTTGCCGGGGTTTTGCTTCATGTAAGCCAAAAAGGCTTGGATGTTTTGTGGCGGTAAAGCTGTGTTAATGACCAGCACATTGGGCGTGGAGCCGATCATGCCAATCGGTGTGAAATCGGCCAGCGCATCATAGGGTAGCTTGCGCGTGGCCGGTGCCGTACCGTGCGTAGCCACATAGCCTTGCATCAGGGTATAGCCGTCGGGCGCGGCGCGGGCGGTGGTTTGCGCTGCAATGACGCCGCCGCCGCCGCCCAGGTTGTCCACTACCATGGGCTGGCCGATCACCCGGCCCAAGCGGTCACACAGGGCCCGACCCACCATGTCGGAGCCACCACCGGCGGCTACCGGCACGATATATTTAACGGGTTTGTTCGGGTAACCGCTTTGTGCCATGGCCCATTCTGGCAGGCCCAACAGGGCAGGGCTGGCTTGGAGCAGGGTGCGGCGTTTCATATGGTATCTCCAGAAACTTCAAGTGGCGATGGTAAGAGTCAAAGTGTGTTCGAGGGCATTTCAAACCCTACAATCCGAATATACACACAGGAACTACATTCCCATGAGCATCAAAAGTGACAAATGGATTCGCCGCATGGCCCAAGAGCACGGCATGATCGAGCCCTTTGAGCCCGGCCAGGTGCGGCAAAACGCCGCAGGCGAGAAAATCGTCAGCTACGGCACCAGCAGCTATGGCTATGACATTCGCTGTGCCCCCGAGTTCAAGGTGTTCACCAATATTTACAGCACTGTGGTGGATCCGAAGAACTTCGATCCCAAGAGCTTTGTCGATATCGAGGCTGATGTTTGTATCATTCCGCCCAACAGCTTCGCGCTGGCCCGCACCATGGAATACTTTCGAATTCCACGTAATGTGCTGACCGTGTGCCTGGGCAAAAGCACGTATGCGCGCTGCGGCATCATCGTCAATGTGACGCCTTTTGAGCCGGAGTGGGAGGGTTATGTGACCTTGGAGTTCTCCAACACCACGCCGCTGCCCGCCAAGATTTACGCAGGTGAAGGCTGCGCCCAGGTGTTGTTCTTTGAGAGCGATGAAGTCTGTGAGACCAGTTACAAAGACCGCGGCGGAAAATACCAAGGTCAGGTTGGGGTTACGCTGCCGAGGGCCTAAATTGAGCCGATTCAGGCTCGAAATGACCAACCCAACAGCCCGTCAGCCTAAAGTGCGACAATAGCGGGTTAATGACAGACTCTTTTTCCAACCTCTCCTTGGCCGAGCCTCTGGCCCGTGCCGTCGCCGAAATGGGCTATGCGTCCATGACGCCTATCCAGGCGCAGGCCATTCCTGTGGTGTTGACCGGTCAAGACGTGATGGGCGCAGCCCAGACCGGCACCGGTAAAACGGCAGCGTTTTCGCTTCCTTTGTTGCAACGCCTGCTGAAACACGAAAACAGCTCTACCTCGCCTGCGCGCCATCCGGTGCGCGCTTTGGTGTTGCTGCCCACCCGTGAACTGGCCGACCAGGTTGCCCAGCAAATCAAGCTCTACGCTAAATACACCCAGATGCGCAGCACGGTGGTGTTTGGAGGCATGGACATGAAGCCGCAAACGCTGGAACTCAAACGCGGCGTTGAAATCTTGGTGGCCACGCCCGGGCGTTTGCTCGATCACATTGAAGCCAAAAACACAGTGCTGAACCAGGTTGAGTATGTGGTGCTAGACGAAGCCGACCGCATGTTGGACATTGGCTTTTTGCCTGACTTGCAGCGCATCTTGAGCTTTCTGCCCAAGCAGCGCACTACCTTGCTGTTCTCGGCGACCTTCTCACCCGAGATCAAGCGCCTGGCGGGTAGCTATTTGCAAAACCCGGTCACCATTGAGGTGGCCCGGCCCAATGAAACCGCATCCACCGTCGAGCAGCGTTTCTACGCCGCGCATGACGATGACAAGCGCCGTGTGGTGAAGCATGTACTGACCAGCAGGGGCATCAAACAAGCCTTTATATTTGTCAACAGCAAATTGGGCTGCGCCAGATTGGCCCGCTCTTTAGAGCGTGACGGACTTAAAACCACTGCCCTGCATGGCGACAAGTCGCAAGACGAGCGCTTGAAAGCGCTGGATGCTTTCAAGCAAGGCGAGGTCGATTTGTTGGTCTGCACTGATGTGGCCGCACGTGGCCTGGATATCAAAGATGTGCCCGCCGTGTTCAACTTTGATGTTCCATTTAACGCCGAAGACTATGTGCACCGCATTGGCCGTACCGGCCGCGCTGGGGCCTCGGGCTTGGCGGTGACTTTGGTGTCGCCTTCAGACACCCGTTTGGTGAGTGACATTGAAAAGCTGATCAAGAAAAAAATCGACGTCGAAACCCTGGATTTGGGTGGTGAGCGCGAGCGTTCGGACGATCGCCGAGGTTCTGATCGTCAAACCGATCGCGGCTCTGACCGCAGCCCTGATCGCCGAGCGCGTGAAACATCTTCTAGGGAAGGCAGCTCACGCGACGCTGGTTCTCAAGGCGCCGCTCAAGCGCTTTGGAGTCGCCGGGAAAATGCGGACCCGCGCGATGTGCTCGACGCGCCGCGCGAACGCCGCAGCAGCTTCAGGCCTGCACCGGTTAACCGGGACCCGTTCTTTGAAAAGCCCTACGAGGCCCCTTCGGCTTCGGCTCAACCGGTGTGGGAGTCGGCCAAGCCTGCCGCAGGCACGCGCAGCAGCCTGTCTGCCAACATCAAGCCCAAGCGCAAAGTGGCTGCTCTTTTTAAGACCAGCGAACAAGCCTGACCCGTCCTTCATGCGCCTTTTCCGCATGGGCCGGTGGTCTTTACGCTCTTGTCATTGAAATGACCTTGGGTGCTGTCAAAATCCACCCATGCACAGTTTTTTGTCGATCCCTTGGGTACTTGGCCCTTCCCATGCAAATCTCCATAGGTGCGTCCCTGTCGTACTGACCCGCTTGAATCTGGGTTTGACTTTGGCCTTGGCCGCCACGCTGGCGCAGGCTCAAACCACGTCCGCAGCCTCATCCGCCCAGGTGCAGGACATGGGCCAGATCGAGATTAAAAGCAACCGCGACAACGACACAGCGGTGCGACGTGAATCCACGGCTGCCAAAATAGTGATTGGCCGTGAGGAAATTGACAAACAAGGCGATGCCAGCCTGGGTGAAGTGCTAAAGCGATTGCCCGGCGTCACGATCCAGGGCACGCCTGGTCGCGGCGGGGCGATTCGCATGCGAGGGCTGGGCAGTGGCTACACGCAAATCTTGCTCGACGGTCAACGCGTGCCGCCGGGTTTTTCTGTGGACTCTTTAACGCCTGAGCAGGTTGAAAAAATCGAAATTTTGCGCGCCCCCACTGCCGAGACCGGCGCACGTGCGATTGCCGGCACCATCAATATTGTGCTTCGCGAAGGCCAAAAATCCAGTCCTGATGATTTTAAGGTTGGCACCAGCATCGAGCAAGGTCAGGTGTCTGAGCAGGTCAATTGGGTGCACAACTTGCAAACCGATGGCATGAACGGTACATTGACCCTGTCGGCCTTTGATAGCCGAAAACCCGATGACGTTAGCACGCACACGGTGGCGGAAGTTCAGGCTAGCCCTGCTGCCAAGACCGATCGCACGAGCGAGACCGTCAGCTTGGCGCTTCGGCAAGGGATCCACGCAAATGCCCGTTTGCAGTGGCGCGGCGAGCAAGGCACCAGCTTGGTGTTGATGCCGTTTCTGATGTACTCCGATTACACGAACCAGGGGCGTACTGACCTGCGCCAGACTGACGCTGCAGGCATCACGACGACCGACAGCGCAACCTCGGCTACGCAAAGCCGATTTGTCATGACGCGGCTCAATGGGCAATGGAGCCGCCGCCTGAGCGATGACGATTTGATGGAAGTGAAGTTTGGTCTAGGCCGTTCCACCTACAACTATCAATTCACCCAGATCGAAAACGGGTCCAGCGGCTTGTTGCCCAATCGCGCCCAAAATCAGGACTTTACCGACCTGTCAAACAATCTGAGCGGCAAGTTGACCCAGGTCTTGAAAAATGGCCACCAGCTCGTCAGCGGACTGGAAGTGGAGGGCGTGAACCGCAACGAGACCGCCACCACCTCGGTCACCGACGACTCCGGCAACTTAAAAGCCAGTACCCAACGCTTTGCGATATACAGCCAAGACGAATGGAAGTTCAACGAACGCTGGTCAGCGCACGCGGGTTTGCGCTACGAAAACATCGTGACCTCGGGCAGCAGCATTGATGTTGAACGGCGCAACACCAGTTCGGTTTGGTCGCCATTGCTTCATGCGCTGTGGAAACCGGTTCCCAGCAGTCGCGACCAGATCCGCATGAGCCTAACGCGCAGCTACAAAACGCCCACGCTTTACAACCTGGTGGCGCTGCCGTCTTTGTCTGTAGAGACCAACAGCCCAACGCGCACTGATCGTGTGGGCAATCCGGACCTGCGCCCCGAGTTGGCCACTGGTATTGACTTGGCGGCGGAGCGCTATTTTGAAGGCGGAGGCCTGATCAGCGCTAACCTGTTTCGGCGCAACATCACCGACCTGATTCGCTACACCATCAGCCAAGTCAATAACCCGACCTGGGCGCCGGGCCAAACACGCTGGGTGTCGAGTCCGCACAATGTGGGCGATGCGGTCACGCAAGGCCTTGAGCTGGAAGCCAAGTTCCGTTTGAACCAAGTGTGGGTGGAGGCTTTGCCGGTGGACATTCGAAGCAATATGAGTTTCTTTCGCTCGCGGGTGAAAGACGTGTCAGGCCCGAACAACCGCCTTGACCAGCAACCCGATATGACCGCTAACTTGGGAGCCGACTACCGCCTGCGCAGCGCCCCCTTCACGCTGGGTGGCAACATCAATTACAACCCCGACTACAGCACCCGCCTAAGCGAAACTCAAGGGGCTTACCAAGGCGCTAAAAAAGTGGTGGATGTGTATGGCTTGTGGCGCTACTCTGCAGTCACGGCGCTGCGCCTGACCGTGAGCAACTTGACGCCCTCGGACTACATCACCGGTTCAAGCTACAGCGGCAATGGCGTGTCTGAAACAGCCCGCACCACTCACCGCAATTGGCAAAATGTGACGCTGCGATTGGAGATGAAAATTTAA
>CANGEG010000003.1 GCA_947452725.1 Comamonadaceae bacterium
CGTCGGCAACGTCATCATGCACGGCAAAGACCCCATGGTCGTGCTGCGCACCGAATACCAACGTGGCGGCCGTGGCTCGTCCACCGTGCGCATGAAGCTCAAAAGCCTGATTGCCAACTTCGGCACTGAAGTGGTATTCCGCGCCGATGACAAAATGGACCAAGTCATTCTGGACAAGAAAGACTGCACCTACACCTACTTTGCTGATCCGATGTATGTCTGTATGGACGCCGACTTCAACCAATACGAAGTCGAAGCGACCAACATGGGTGACGCCCTGAACTACCTCGAAGACGGTATGGAACTCGAAGTGGTGTTCTACAACGAGAAAGCCATCTCAGTGGAATTGCCCACCAGCGTGGTGCGCGAGATCACTTGGACTGAGCCCGCCGTCAAAGGCGATACATCAGGCAAAGTCATGAAGCCGGCCAAAATCGCCACCGGCCTAGAAGTGCCTGTACCTTTGTTTGTTGCCCAAGGCGACAAGATCGAAATCGACACCCGCACAGGCGAATACCGCAAACGCGTGTGATCGCTTAACGATCACGGCAATAGGCTCCTGAAGGGAGCCTTTTTTCTTGCTGCCGATCGCTTTAAACGGCTTGACTGGATCACTGCCGATTTGATCCACAATGCGCCTATGCAATCCACACAAGACATTAAAGACTCCCCCTTGGCCGACGCGTGGGCTGAGCTACAAGCGCACGCGGCCGCCGGCGAGCCATTGGAGCCCAATGCCTATCGCCTGGCTTTTGCAGATCCTGAGTTTTTACTTCGCCGCGAAGCGCGAGGAATTCGGTTTCAGCTGGAAATGCTCAAGCCCGATCTTGACCAAACCGCGGCCGGCGTCGAGCACACCGTGGTGGTGTTTGGTAGCGCCCGCTTTGCATCCATGGAGACGGCGCAAGGGCAAATGGCCAGGGCTAAAAGCAGCGTTGACCCACAGGCTTTGAAAAAGGCCCAACAAGTCCTGCGCGGCGCGGCGTACTATGAACATGCCAGAGCCTTTGCGCGACATGTCTCTGAAGGTTGCAAGGCCATGCCGCCGGCTGAGCGCTTGTATATTTGCACAGGCGGCGGCCCCGGCATCATGGAGGCAGCCAATCGCGGTGCACATGACGTTGGCGCACCGTCTGTTGCGCTGAACATTGCGCTGCCCCATGAGCAAGTGGCGAACCCCTATGTAACACCCAATCTGAGTTTCAAGTTTCATTACTTTGCACTACGCAAAATGCATTTCATGATGCGCGCAAAAGCTTTGCTGGCTTTTCCTGGTGGCTTTGGCACGCTAGACGAATTGTTTGAAATCCTGACCTTGGTGCAAACACACAAAGCCAAGCCTGTGCCAATTTTGCTGTTTGGCACAGATTACTGGACGCGTCTGATCAACTTCCAAGCATTGGTGGACGAAGGCACGATCATGCAAGAGGATTTGGATCTGTTCCACTACGTGAACGATGCACAGCAAGCCTGGGCGGTGATTCGCGATTTCTATCAGCTCGGGGGCTGAACGCATCAACCCGAGTTGTTAGTGCGAACCAGGCCTGGGGCGCAGATACCAGGCCGAACGCGAGCCCACACCGACCACCAAGCCCACCACCCAAAACACGGGGCCAATGCCGGCCAGAGCCCCCGCAGCGCCAAAAAGCATAGGCATCAACACGCTGGACGCGTTAACTGACATCAACCTCAGGCCCACCGCCTCGCCCTGCCGGTGCACGGGTGTGATTTGGTGCAAGGTGCTCATGATCATTGGCTGCACAACGCCCAAGGTAAAGCCCAACAAAATGGAGCACACCCCCATGGTCCAAGGCGATTTGGTAAATGGGTAGATCATGAAAATCAAGGCCGTGACCGCCATAGCCAAGGTCAAAATGCGGAATTCTTCTAAATGCCGGACCACCGAAGGTAAAGCGATCCGAACCAGGGCTGCGGCCACCGCAAAGGCACCCAAGATGAAACCAATCACCGAAGCGCTAAGACCTCGCTCATGACCCAGTATGGGCACAACAAAGGTGTGCACATCCCAGCAAGACGAGAGCATCCAATTGACCAAAAGCAAGCGCTGCATCAACGGCTCGCGCAGGAGGTCAAACGCACCGTGCCGCCCGGCATCAGGGTGCGGTGTTTCAATAGGCAACTCTTGCACCTTACGAATGCACAACCAAGTGCCCAATGGCAGCAAGCTCATCAGCGCAAAGGCTGCGCGAAACCCGGTGGAGTCAGCCGCCACACTGCCCGCATGGTCAATCAGCAAGCCTGCCGCCATGGGGCCCATGAAGTTGGACACAGCCGGCCCAATCGACAACCAGCTGAAAGATTCTTTCAAGTGAGCAGGATCTCGCGCTGAGCGACCCACATGGCGCTGCAAAGCGATCACTGCCAAACCAGTGGCGCCACCAGTCATTAAGGCACTGACACACAATGTGGCAAAACTGGGCCACAGCGCAGACTGGCCCGCGCCAACAACGGCGATCCCAATGCTCCAACGCATCGGTTTTTTAAGGCCATGGCGATCCGTGTAGCGCCCAGCCGGGATCGCCATAAACACCTGAGTCAACGCAAACAAGGCCAACAAAACGCCCACAGACCAGGCGCTGTAACCATCACGTAGCGCCATCAGCGGCGTGGCCATGCGCATGCCTGTCATGCATGCGTGCAAAAAAATTTGGCCCGTGACAAGGCGCAGCAGTGCAGTCTTCATCTCTCGAGTTCGGCCGCGTCAAGCGGCGTATCCGCTGCAGAAGTGGGCAACAAGACACCGGCTTGGGCATCTGGCAAAGCATCCACTGTACGAAGCGCGCGGTGCATCACATTGCTGCGGCTTTGCGCTTTGTCCAGCGTATTCAGTACGGTTTGGGTTTGCTCTTTCACCTTGGCCAGTACATCGCCAAACTTGCCGAACTCGGTTTTAACAGCGCCCAACACCTGCCACACTTCGCTGGAACGCTTTTCAAGCGCCAGTGTGCGAAAACCCATTTGCAAGGAATTGAGCATGGCCATCAAAGTGGTCGGGCCAGAGAGGGTAATGCGGTGGTCGCGCTGCAGCGACTCCATCAAACCCGGACGGCGCAAGACCTCGGCATACAAGCCTTCGGTTGGCAAAAACATGACAGCAAAATCGGTGGTGTACGGTGGAGCAAGATATTTCTCGGCGATGGATTTGGCCTCCAATCGCACTCGCACTTCCAGCGCTTTACTGGCCAGATCGGCCTGCACCGCATCGGCGCGGCTTTGCGCGTCAAGCAACCGCTCGTAGTCTTCGTTGGGAAACTTCGCGTCGATTGGCAACCACACGGGCTGGCCATCGTCGGAACGACCCGGCAAGCGGATGGCAAAGTCAACCCTGTTCTTACTGCCAGGAATGGTCTCGTGTTGGGTCGCATACTGATCGGGCGCGAGCACTTGCTCCAGCAAGGAGGCCAATTGCGCCTCGCCAAACATGCCGCGGGTTTTGACGTTGGTCAGCAGGTGCTTTAAATCGCCCACGCCCTGCGCCAAAGTATTCATTTCGCCCAGGCCTTTGTGCACTTGCTCTAAGCGGTCAGCCACTTGTTTGAAACTCTCGCCCAAGCGTGCGTGCAAAGTAGCTTGCAGTTTCTCATCCACCGTCTGGCGCATCTCATCGAGCTTGCTGGTATTGCTTTGCTGCAACTGGGCAAGCTGTGTCTCCAGCGTGCCGCGCATTTCAGTCAAGCGTCGCGCATTGGACTCGGACAGCGTTTGCACTTGCTGAGTCAGCGTGTCAGACAGCGTTTTTTGAAGTAAACCCAGTTGTTGTGCAAACGCATCCATCTGACTGTTTTGCGTGCGGGTGGCTTCAGCGCTTTGCTGCATAAGAGTTTGCTGAAATGTCGCCAAAGTTTGCATCATCTCTTGTCTATCACCACGTGCTGACTCCTGGATCTCGGTGCGCAGTTCACGCTCCAGTCGCTCACTGCTACTGGCTATGGTTTGTTGCAATTGCTGCGTTTGCTGCTGGGCTTGCTGCGCCTGCTCTGCACTGTGGTGAGCGTTATGTCGTGTGAGCCACAAAACCACCCAAGCGAGAAGATTCAGGCTGCCCAAAGCCAGCAGCAGCCAGATCATCCATTCAGCCATCAGCGACTGACAGCCAAGGTGTTGAGCGGGGTCAGCGCTTTGCCATGCGTGAGATAAGCAATTAGGTTGTCGGCCGCCAACTGGGCCATGGCCTTGCGAGTTTTGAAAGTGGCACTAGCAATGTGGGGCGTCAGCACCACATTGGGCACGGTGAGCAAGGCAGGATTCAACGCGGGCTCGCCTTCAAAAACGTCCAGCCCAGCGCCGGCAATGCGCCGCTCTTTCAGTGCTTGGGCGAGGGCCGCATCGTCCACAATACCGCCGCGCGCAATGTTTACCAAGGTGGCGGTAGGCTTCATCAAGGCCAGCTCGGCTGCGCCGATGGTGTGATGCGACTCGGCGCTATAGGGCACGACCAACATCACATGGTCTGCGGTTTGCAGCAGCTCTTGTTTGGACACATAACGCGCACCGCATTGCGCCTCCAGCTCCGGGCTCAAATGTGAGCGGTTGTTATAGAGCACCTGCATGCCAAAGCCGTGAGCGGCGCGCCGCGCAATGCCTTGACCAATGCGGCCCATGCCAATGATGCCCAACGTGGAGCCATGGACTTCGGCGCCTGCAAACATGTCATAGCGCCAGTTCTTCCACAAGCCGGCGCGCACATAGTGCTCGCTCTCGGTGATGCGCCGGGCCGTGGCCATGAGCAGGGCAAAGCCAAAGTCGGCGGTGGTTTCAGTCAACACGTCCGGCGTGTTGGTAGCCTGCACCCCAGCGGCGGTCATGGCCGCAATGTCAAAATTGTTGTAGCCCACGGCCATATTGGCCACCACTTTCAAGTCGGGGCAAGCCGCCAGCAAGGCCGAGTCAATGCGCTCGGTGCCTGTGGTTATAGCGCCCGCTTGACCCTGCAACTTGGCAGCTAATTCGGCCGGCGAAAATAAGGCATCGGCTTGGTTGTCGATCACCACAAAATGTGAACGCAGGTTGTCCAAGACTTCATCAAAAACAGGGCGGCCAACAAAGACGGAGGGTTTCATCACAATTCTCTTTTCAAGGTATCAGTCGGCCATCTGCAGTTTGCGCGCCCACCAAGGGGTCACAGCAGGCAGCAGAGTCAAAGTCCAAATCACCACCCAAGCCGTCAACGACATGAGTTGCGTCATTTCGGGGAACTGCGCCACAGTGATCACGGCCAAAACCACCGGAATCACACCAGTTTCGCGCACAGCGCATAAAAACAATTTTTCTTTGAAGCTAACGCCCGTGAGCGCCAACGACAGCATCACTGCCAGCGGCCTTGCCACCACAATGAACAAGGCTGCAATCGCCAAGCCCAGCCACAAGGTATGCGACAGATTTGCCAACGACACGAAAGGCCCGACCATCATGAAAATCGTAGGCTTGGCCACGCTTTCTATCTTGGACTCCATGTTATGCAATAGAGTTTTAAATTCGGGTGAGCCATGGTTGAAGTTTCCCAGCAGCCCCACAATGAAGGCAGCCAAAAATCCGTTGCCATGCATGGCCTGCGCCAGCACAAAGGTCATGAGTGGCACCACCAAGACCACGGCAAAGTCGTAACTATGCTCGGCTTGTTCATTGGCAAAGCGCCGCGCCTTGTAGCGTTCAAACACCGCCACGCCCATCCAGCCGATCATCCCCGCCAACGCGCCGAAGAAAAATTGTTGACCCAGCATCAGCAGGTTGTCGGCGCTGAGTAAGCCCTCGGCCAGCCCGGCTAAGCTGCCAAGCTGGGCGCCGGTCAGCGCCATGGCCACTACGGCTGCAGTAAAAATAGCTCCCACCGCGTCGTTCAGGGCGCTTTCGGCCACCGCCAAATTAGACACTCGGGTGTATTCAGGTTTGAAAATCAATGGCTTGAGAGTCGGAATCAAAGCCGCTGGATCGGTGGAGCCCAATATGGCCGCGAGCAAAGCCGCTGTTTTACCGTCAAGTCCCAATAACATCAACAGCGGAAACATGACAATAAAGGTGATGAAATACCCCAGCACGGCAATCATTACGGTGGGGTAGGCAATTTTCAAAAAGTCCTTGCGCTCGATCTCGTCCCCACCCGACTTCAAGATGATGGCCGCCAAGGCCGTGCACACGACCACCGATAAGGTCAACTCCACCGACAAAGGCGCCAAAGCGTCGTGCAACACAATGCCCGCCAGCAATTGCAGGGTAAAACTGGGAAACACCGTCGCCTCCGCCGCTTTGCTGCACGCCCAGCCAAATACCAAAAACAAACTCAGGCACCACAGTGAAGTCGCAATCGCAGACTCGGCCCCACCTGCATGGCCCAAGTGTTGGAGCAACGTGGGGGAGACAGAATTGACCAGCGCAGCCAGCGCCAGCAGTAATCCGATTTTCAAATAATTGATCATGTTCAGGCAGGTTGCTCGATCTCAAACACCTGGCGCAAATAGGCCAGGTATTTCTCGTCATCGCACATCCCCTTGCCCGGCGAGTCGGACAACTTGGCCACGGGTTGGCCGTTGCAGCGGGTCATTTTGATCACGATTTGCAGCGGCTCATAGCCCACATCGTTGGTCAGGTTGGTGCCGATGCCAAAAGCCAATTGGCAACGGCCGCTGAATTGGCGAAACAATTCAATCGTGCGAGGCACCGTCAAACCATCGCTAAAAATCAGCGTTTTGGTGCGGGGATCGACCCGGTTGTTGCTGTAATGCGCGATCATGCGTTCGCCCCAGGCAAACGGATCTCCGCTGTCGTGACGTGCGCCATCAAACAGCTTGCAAAAATACAAATCAAAGTCTCGCAAAAAGGCGTTAAAACCATACACATCGCTCAGTGCGATTCCCAAGTCACCGCGGTATTCACGCGCCCAAGACTCAAATGCAAACACTTGGCTGTCGCGCAAGCGAGGCCCCAAAGCTTGAGCCGCTTGCAAATACTCGTGTGCCATGGTGCCCAGCGGTGTCAGGCCCAGCAGATAGGCGAAATACACATTACTCGTGCCGGCCAATTGACCGGTGGGGCCGGTGCCCAAGCGGCCCGCCAAGACGCGCAAAATTTCTTCGTGCCAGGCACGTGAAAAGCGGCGACGTGTTCCGTAATCGGCAATTTTGAGCGCCTCCAGTCCTTGAACCTGCAGTTGCGCAATTTTGGTATCTAGGCGCTGGCGCCCGCCCTGCAAATTTGGCACTTTTTGCGTGTTTCGAAAGTACACCTCGTTGACGATGGCCAGCACCGGAATTTCAAACAAGATGGTGTGCAGCCAAGGCCCTTGGATCGTGATCTCCAACTCACCCGAGGGTAAAGGCGTGATCTTGACGCATTTTTCGTTCAGCTTGAAGATGCCCAAAAAGTCGACAAAGTCACTCTTGATAAAACGCAGCGAGCGCAGGTAGTGGAGCTCAGATTCTTTAAACCTCAAGCTGCACAGCGATTTGATTTCATCGCGAATTTCGTCGGCATACGGAGCCAAGTTCACGCCAGGGTTACGGCACTTGAAACGGTACTCGACTTGTGCACCCGGAAACTGATGCAAGACCACCTGCATCATGGTGAACTTGTAAAGGTCGGTGTCCAGCAAACTGGTGATGATCATGGGCGGTAGAGGGGGCAGTTTGATCGAGTGTAAGGCAAGACCCCGCCCCCGCTCACAAGGGTTTTCAGCCTCAGAGGCTGACGTCGGTTACTCCACCCAGTGCGTGAATGATTCAGCGTCCACCCGCGTAGTTTTAAAGGTATTGACCAGCGCCGACTCGTCGGCATAACCCAGGGCCATGCCGCAAACCAGCATCTCGCTTTCCCCCGCACCGATGTGGGGCAAAATGATTTTGGCAAAATTGTTCCAGGCCGCTTGAGGGCAAGTGTGTAGGCCCCGCGCCCGCGCCGCCACCATGATGCTTTGCAAAAACATGCCAAAGTCGAGCAAGCTGCCCCGGCCCATAACTCGATCTATGGTGAACATCAAGCCTACCGGCGCATCAAAAAACTTGAAATTGCGTTGGTGCTGGGCATGCATTTTGTCTCGATCACCCTTGCCAATACCGAGCACGCCATACAAACCAAACCCACATTCGCGGCGGCGATCGATATAGGGGCTGACCCATTGGGTCGGGTAATAGTCGTACGCCTCGGCGTACTCTTGAGCAAGAGCAGGTTTGGCGACCAACAAATCATGCGCGGCACACACCTGAGTCACCAGGGCATCGCGAGGCTGGCCTTGCAGCACATACACATTCCAGGGCTGAGTGTTGGTGCCGCTGGGCGCGCGAGCGGCCACACGCAAGATGTCTTCCAACACCACGCGCTCAACGGGACGGGGCAGGTAAGCGCGGGCAGAAAAACGGCTTTCGATGGCTGCGTCTACGCTGGCTGGATCCTGAATGAGGGTGCTGACTTGGGGTGTTTTTAACTCTGTGTTCATTTGAGTGTTTCCAAAACGGTTTGAAATTCGGCCGACAAGGGCGAGGGGCGGCGGCTGTGACGGTCCACATAGACATGGACAAAGTGACCGCGCGCGGCGGTCATTGGCTCGCCATAGGCAAACAGGCCGACTTCGTAACGCACGCTGGAGGTGCCTTGGTGCGCAACCCGAATGCCAGCCTCAATAGTTTGCGGAAAAGCCAGCGGCGCAAAGTAGTTGCACTGAGTCTCAACCACTAGGCCAATGCAGGCGCCGTTGAGGACGTCCAGCACACCTTGCTCGATCAGATAAGCATTCACCGCGGTGTCAAACCAGCTGTAGTAAACGACGTTATTCACGTGACCGTAAGCATCGTTGTCCATCCAGCGGGTGGTGATGGTGCGAAACACCGGATACGCCGAACGCGGCAAGGGTTGGGGTTTGGACGGGGCTGATGAGGGGGGCATGTTCGCGGTCATGGGGTTAGATTTTGCCAGCGTTGCCAATAGGTCTGCGCCACAGCCCACGTATTGACCTGAACTTGCACCGTGGTCTCGATGTCGCGGCCGTAACCGCCAGCCATGCACATGACCAGGGGAATGCGCCGTTGCCAGGCCCAATCCATCACCGCCCGGTCGCGGGCGATCAACCCGTCGTAGCTCAACTTCAAACGGCCCAAGCGGTCGCCCTCATGCGGATCGGCACCGGCCAAATAGATGATCAACTCCGTGTCAAAGCGATGCTCCAGTGTTTCTAGCGCCTGGTGCAAGGCCTGCAAATAAGCCTCATCACCCGTGCCGTCGGGCAAGTCGACATCCCAATCGCCCTGAACCTTGCGAAATGGAAAGTTCTTTTCACCATGCAGTGACAAGGTAAACACGCTGGGGTCGTGCGCAAAAATCTGGGCCGTACCATTGCCTTGGTGCACATCCAAATCGATCACCGCGACTTGCAGCACCCGCTTGGTTTGCCGAAAGCGCTCGGCCTGCATCAAGCGGGCGGCCACTGCGGCGTCGTTGAAAACGCAAAAACCAGCGCCCTGCTCACGGGAGGCATGGTGGGTGCCGCCGGCCAAGTTGCCGGCCAGGCCTTCGGTCAACGCCAAGCGCGCCGCCGCGATAGTGGCACCCGCTGATCGCCGTGAGCGCTCGACCATACCTTCGCTCCAAGGAAAGCCAATTTCACGCTGCATCTGCGCCGTCAAGCTACCAGTGCGCACGGCCTGGATGTAGGCTGGCAAATGGGCCAAGGCCAACTCGCCATCACTGGCCGCGGGGGCTTGCTGCATATGCACACCGGGCAACTCTTGGCCTAAGCGCTCGCGCAAGCGACTGTATTTACGCATGGGAAATCGGTGCCCTTCTGGCAGAGGCAAGACAAAATGATCGGCGTAAAAAGCTTGCATAAGTGACTTTTTTGACATTTTAGAAAACAGGCTCTAAATTGCTGCGGCGCAGCAAAAAAGCCTTGTTTTTTGATTTTGAGTACGTAAAATTGGAATGATGCTGCACTGCAACAAGAAGTATCGGCCAAGGCCTGTTCCAGCGCGTATGTTGAAAACCTTTTTTATCTATTGGAGATTCTCATGATGACTGCTGAACAACTGATGGCCTCGCACAAAGCCAACCTTGAAACTCTGTTCGGTTTGACCAGCAAAGCCTTTGAAGGCGTTGAAAAACTGGTGGAACTGAACCTGACTGCGGCCAAAGCGGCTTTGAGCGAGTCCGCAGAAAATACCCAGGCTACGTTAAGCGTGAAAGACGTCCAAGAACTGATGTCGCTGCAAGCCGGTTTGTTCCAGCCTTTGGCTGAAAAAACAGCCGCTTACAGCCGCCACCTGTATGCCATTTCCACCGGCACCAGCAGCGAGTTGGCCAAAGCGTTTGAAGCTCAAGCCACTGGCGCACAAAAACAGTTCGCTAACTTGATCGACAGCACCATGGCCAACGCCCCTGCCGGTTCTGAGTCGGCTGTGGCCGTGATGAAAAACGCAGTATCGGCTGCAAGTACTGCTTTCGAGTCCGTGCAAAAAGCGGTCAAGCAAGCCACAGACATGGCCGAAGCCAACTTCCATGCTGTGACCAACCAAACCACTGCCGCTGTGAAAGCACCTGCTAAAAAGCGTTGAGCTCCATTGCAATTGTCTCCTCGAGTCCTTTAGACATCACACGCTGATTCAGGGATTCTTTAGGGCTGATCGAAAGATCAGCCTTTTTTTATGCCCACTCAGACAGGACACAAAGTTCTGGCTCATCGGCCGTTTTCAAAGAGGGACAGCAACTCACGTAAGCGCGGAATCAGCTTTTGCATGGCGGCATGGCCCGCTTCAATGGAGCGGCGGCGGGCCGTAAAATCCGCGCTCTTAACGCCTGTAAGCGCGGGCCTGACCACCAAGTTGGCGTCCTTGAGACCGTAGTTGTTGAGACTTTTGCCCATGATGGTAAAGGTCTGCATCAAGATTTGAAACGTATCGCCAGCCAAGTTACCTTCAGGATCGCTAGAAATGTCCACGGCGATGACAAAATTGGCGCCCATTTCACGCGCCTGATGCACTGGCACGGGGGCGACCAAGCCGCCGTCCACATATTCGCGGCTGCCTAATCGGACGGGCTGAAACACGCCAGGCACCGCACTGGAGGCGCGCACGGCCGTGCCAGTGCTACCACGGCGAAATAGCATGGGCTCGCCGCTTTGCAAGTCGGTGGCCACAATGCCCAGGGGCAGCTTCATTTGCTCGATGGACAAGCCACCCACCTGCGTGTTCACATAGCGCGCCAGCGCCTCACCGCGCAGTGCGCCGCGGTTCAATATTGGAATCATCCAGTCTGTGATTTCAGCCTCTTCCATGCTGTCAGCCACTTTTTTCAGCTGTGTGCTATTTTTTCCGCTGGCATACAAGGCCGCCACCAAGCTGCCAGCCGAGGTGCCTGCGACCAGTTCTGGGCGAATCCCGGCCTCTTCCAGCGCCTGGATTACCCCCACATGCGCAAAGCCCCGCGCGGCGCCGCCGCCCAAGGCCAGTCCAATGTGGGCAATTCGCCTTTCCGGCAAAGGTGCTGAGGGGATGGGCCCCAAACCTGGCGAAGACACACCGGTAAGGGCTGGGTTGGACACAGAAACTTGAACCGGAGGGGGGACCGGTGCGCTAGCGCAGCCCACAAGCAAAGCGCCCAAGGCAAAGACCCACCCTAGGCGAAGGCCCCGTTGCGAAACAATTGTCATGAAGAAATTAACGAGAAAGAAAAATAAGAAACACAGAAAAAAAGGGGGGCCCTTCAGGCCGAGCCGCAATCGGAGTTGCTGCAGCGGCCGCAGGCGCCGTTCGCGACACCTTCACCTCTACGTCCGCGCCAGCGTTTGTATAAAAAAGCGAATGCCCAGCCCACAATCGAGGCGACAGCAAAAATATCAAGCCAAGGCATTCAAGCGCTCCACTCTAGGGCAATGCGATAAGTGGCCCACGACGCGGCATAGGCCATACCAAACAAATACACCGCCATCAAAATAGGTGCGCGCCAACCGTCTAACTCCCTGCGCACGGTGGCCAGCGTGGCCATGCATTGCGGAGCAAACACGTACCAGACCAACAGCGACAGCCCCGTGGCCATGGACCACTCGGAAGCGATAATAGGCGTCAGCGCCACGCCTACGGCATCGCTCGCGTGAGACAAGGCGTAGACGGTACCCAAGGCGCTCACAGCCACTTCGCGAGCGGCCAAACCGGGGATCAAGGCCACGGCAATTTGCCAGTTAAAACCAATGGGCTCAAACACCACGGCCAAAAGTTTGCCCATGCGTCCGGCCAAACTGTATTCAATCGGTGCGCCATTAAAACCCACCGGCGCCACTGGAAAACTGGACAACAACCACAGCACCACGGTCAGCGCCAAGATGATGCCGCCCACGCTGCGCAAAAAGATCTGGGCCCTTTGCCACAAACCCAGAGCCACGTCGCTGGGGCGCGGCCAGTGATAGTCTGGCAGCTCCATCATCAACTGCGCCGCAGGGCCGCTGCCGCGCCAGAGTTTGATGACCGTGGCCACCGCGATGGCCGACAAGATGCCCAGCAAGTACAACCCCAGCAGCACCAAGCCTTGCAATTGCAAACCCGGGCCGACCGAAATGGCCGGAATGAAAGCGCCGATCAGCAAGGCGTACACAGGCAGTCGGGCCGAGCAGGTCATCAAAGGGGCAATCATGATGGTCACCCAACGATCGCGCCGGTTGGCAATGGTGCGGGTGGCCATGATGCCGGGAATGGCACAGGCAAAACTGGACAACAAAGGAATGAAGGAGCGCCCCGACAAACCGATGCTGCCCATCATCCGGTCAAGCAGCAACGCCGCACGCGGCAAATAGCCCGACTCTTCCAATACCAGGATAAAAAAGAACAGGATCAAAATCTGCGGCAAAAACACCAGCACACTGCCCACCCCGGCCAAAATGCCGTCGATCAACAGGCTGCGCAGCAGACCTTCGGGTAGCTGAGTGGCCAAAAATTCAGACAGCCATAGCATGCTGGCTTTGATCGCGTCCATCGGCGCTTGGGCACCGGCAAAAACGGCTTGAAAAATCAAGAACAACAAGGCCAGAAGCGTCAGACTCCCCCACAGCGGGTGCAACAACACCCGGTCCAATTGCATGGACCACGCGTCAATCGGTTCGTCAGATTCCAAGCCGGCCTGGGCCATCCAGTTTTGAGCCTGCTCATCGTCGTTGCGCGCAGGCCTGCTCAGTGCCGGGTCGGGTGCTTGCCACACTGCGGCTTGGTCCAGCAAGGCCTTGAATTCGTCCAGCCCCTGCGCCTGCACCGCCACAGTAGCCACCAGCGGCAAACCAATCACCTGCGCCAAGCGGGGCACATCGACCTGCAGACCGTGCGCTCTGGCGCTGTCAATGCGGTTGAGCACCACCACTAAAGGCAAACCCAGCCCTTGCAAGGAGGACAACAAACGCAAACTGCGGCGCAAGCGGGTGGCATCGAGCACGGCCACCACCAAATCAGGCGCAGGCTCTTGCAGGCTTTGGCCACGCACCACTTGGCAGGCCACCGCCTCGTCCTCTGCGCCGGGGTTCAGGCTATAGGTGCCGGGCAGGTCCAGCAAGGTGATGCTTTTACCTTTTGCGGATCTCATCAGACCGCGTTTGAGCTCCACGGTCACGCCAGCGTAGTTGGCCACTTTTTGCTGACTGCCCGTCAGTCGGTTGAATAAAGAGGACTTGCCGCAATTGGGGTTGCCCACCAAGGCCACCCTGCGCTGCGACATGCCGCTCACGTCAATGATTTGCGTGCTCATGTCACCAACTCGATGCAAGCAGCTTCACTGTGGCGTAGCGCAAAGGTGGCGTTGCCCACCTGCACCACTAACGCGCCATTTTTCCACCAGGAGCGGCGCAGCACGCAGACCCGCTCTTGGGGCACAAAGCCCAAGTCCGACAAGCGTCGGGCCACCTCGCCCGCCCCTGCCCCTTCAGTCTTCAAACTGAAAATACGCCGCCAAGTCTGCAGCTGCAGGTCGTTCAAGGTGAGGGTGGACATGGCTTCTAAATGAGAATGGTTCTCATTGTAGACCCAAGATAGACAGTCAGCAGGACGTCACCCATAATTGACGTTTACGTTAACGTCAATCAACGGGGTATTTCATGGACATTCAAGGCAAGGTTTTCATCGTCACGGGCGCCGCTTCGGGCTTGGGCGAAGGCACAGCGCGCATGCTGGCGGCAAATGGCGCCAAGGTGGTGATTGCCGATATGCAAGCTGAAAAAGGCGAAGCCGTGGCCAAAGAGCTGGGCGGCGCTTTCGTCAAATGCGACGTAAGCAACGAAGCCGACGGCCAGGCCGTGGTGGCGCAGGCTGTTTCCATGGGCAAGCTGATGGGTTTGATCAACTGCGCGGGCATTGCCCCGGCTGAGAAAACTGTCGGTAAAAACGGCGCGCACAACCTGGGCGTTTACACCAAGACCATCATGGTCAACTTGGTGGGTAGCTTCAACATGATCCGCTTGGCAGCAGACGCCATGTGCAAAAACGAACCCGAAGCCACCGGCGAGCGCGGCGTTCTGATTTCCACCGCGAGTGTGGCCGCCTATGACGGCCAAATCGGCCAAGCCGCTTACGCAGCTTCCAAAGGCGGCGTGGTCGGCATGACCTTGCCAATTGCCCGCGATCTGGCGCGCAACGGGATCCGCAATATGACGATTGCTCCAGGAATTTTCGGCACGCCTATGCTGTTTGGCATGCCCCAAGAAGTGCAAGACGCCTTGGCCGCCGGCGTGCCCTTCCCTAGCCGTCTGGGCACCCCGCTGGACTACGCCAAACTGGCCAAGCACATCATCGAAAACGAGATGCTCAACGGTGAAGTGATTCGCTTGGACGGCGCGATCCGATTGGCACCGAAATAAGCTGCACCTGAGCGCTATTCAAGACAGACCCTCACGGGTCTGTCTTCGTTTTACGGAGATCTGACTGGGGAGTCAAAAGTTGGAATATATTTAGTTCGATATCCTTTTGCGACAGGAATCCCAAAAATGAACCTTGCCAGCCGCATGATCGTCAAGGACTCTGCCTGCAACCTGCAGTCGCTCAAGCGCTATCTGAAAACTCACTTTGCGAAAAGCTTTTGGCACGAAGTCAAACTAAATATCAAACGGCGCATGCGTGAAAGTGGTCAGAACCTTGAAAGCGGCACCCACCCGTCCGATCCCCAAACACTAGGCTTGGGCCATTTAAAACCACGCATGATCCTTCAACCCCGCGAGATTTTTGGTTTTGCCGTTCAGCAAGTACTGACGCGCATGCTCCGCCAGAACAGGCGAAATTTTCTCAATTACTGCAAGCAAAGGGTTCTGGGAGCGCAAGGCTGCAGAAATCACATGAGATACCCCTGGAGCCTGTCCTCACATTTTTTACTCAGCGCGGGCCTGAGCATCGGCCTGAGCATTGGCCTGAGCGCCTGCGTCAGCAAGCCGTCTGAATCTGCATCTGCATCTGCTCAGCGCATTACTCAGGCCCTCTCACACAACTCTACCCAAGTCGAACAACCTGAAGCCGCCACTGGTCTGAGCGAGAAACCCGGCTGGGCTTATTCGCACCAAGCCGTGGCTGCTGCGAATCCCTTGGCCGCGGCAGCGGGATTGCAGATACTGCAGGCCGGCGGGTCGGCGCTGGATGCGGCAATTGCAGTGCAACTGGTGCTGGGGCTGGTTGAGCCTCAGTCCAGCGGCATTGGTGGCGGGGCTTTATTGCTATATTTTGATGGGCACAGAGTGTCGGCTTACGACGGGCGCGAAACCGCCCCGGCCGGCGCAGGACCAGATTTGTTTCTAGCTGTCAAAGGCAGCCCCTTGCCCTTGGAAGACGCCGTGCTCAGTGGCCGATCCGTGGGAGTGCCGGGGGCTGTGCGCATGCTCGAAGCCGCGCACCGGCTGAATGGGACTTTGCCCTGGGCGCGATTGTTTGAGCCTGCCGTGCAAATGGCTGAGCAAGGTTTTGCCGTCAGCCCGCGCCTACACGCGTTGTTGCAGGCCGACCAGCACCTGAGAAGAGATCCCGTGGCTTTGCGCTTTTTTTACGGCGCACAAGGCCAAGCTTGGCCCGTGGGCCACCTTTTGCGCAATCTGGAATACGCCCATGTGCTGCGCCTCATCGCCGCGCAAGGCAGCCGCGCCCTGTACGAAGGAGCGGTGGCGCAGGCCATTGTGCAGCGCACGCAAGCGCCGCCATTGGCGGGCAGCTTGAACCTGCATGACTTAAGCGGATACCAGGCCCGCGAGCGAAACGCCCTGTGCTTTGAGCACAGCGCCCGCATTAACAATCAGACACGCTCTTACCGCATCTGCGGATTTCCGCCGCCTTCATCGGGCACGATTGCGATTGGGCACATTTTGAAGTTGATGGCCAACACCACTGCGCAAGGCCCAGAGTTCATTGGCGGTTTACCCTCACCCGACTTTGTGCATCGCTACAGCGA
Organism: Comamonadaceae bacterium; assembly: GCA_947452725.1. Lineage (GTDB taxonomy): Bacteria > Pseudomonadota > Gammaproteobacteria > Burkholderiales > Burkholderiaceae_C > Limnohabitans_A. Next base: position 16,396 of record CANGEG010000003.1, read on the forward strand.
GGCTTCGCGCCTGGCCTTTGCAGACCGGGCGCAGTATGTGGCCGACCCAGACTTTGTTTCACCGCCTGCTGGCAGGTGGGGTAGCTTGCTGGACAGCGGTTACCTGCAAGAACGCAGTCAACTCATCAGCGCGCAGGCTATGACGGAGGCTCCGGCCGGCCAGCCCCTGGGCGCCGTCACCCGCTGGAGCCCCATGCCCAATCAAGCCGAATTTGGCACCAGCCATATCAGCGTGGTCGATGCGCAGGGGCGCGCCGTGGCCATGACAACCACCATTGAGGCGGGGTTTGGCTCGCGACGTATGGTCTCAACCGATCACGCGCGGGCGGGTGGTTTCTTGCTGAATAACCAGCTCACCGACTTCAGCTTCATCCCAGCCGATGCACAAGGAAGACCCGTGGCCAATCGGGTCGAGCCCGGCAAGCGTCCGCGCTCGTCCATGTCGCCCACGCTGGTGTTTGATAGCTTGACAGGCGAACTGTTGCTGAGCGGCGGCAGCCCGGGGGGGGCGGTCATCATTCCTTACACCACCAAACTGCTGTACGGCACCTTGAATTGGGGCTTGAATGTGCAACAGGCCATTAACCTGCCCAACTTCGGCGCGCTCTATGGGCCCGTGTTGTTGGAGCGCCAACGCTTTCCTCAAAGCACCGTGCAGGCTCTAAAGGTGCGCGGCCACGAGGTCATTGAAACTGACATGACCAGCGGCTTGCAAGCGATTGAGAAAACACGATCGGGTTGGTTTGGGGGGGCCGACCCTCGCCGTGAAGGGCAGGTGCTGGGGGATTAAGCCTGTCGGTCGCGGTGGGAAATTTCCACGACCACCGCCCGGTTGGCCAACTCACTGATCCAGCGCTCTGCTTGCGCGCGGTTGCTGGCATCCAAATTCGCATCCCATTCGTCGAGCAAATACACGGCACAATGGGTGCGCTGCACGATTTCTTGAAGTGACTGCAATTGACGCTCACCCGAGGAAAAACCTGGCGCCGAGCTGGGCTCTGGGCATTCGCCTTGCAGGCCTGCTTCAGCCTGGACTTCATCGGCTTGCGCCTCAATACCCCGCCTAGAAAATTCAAACACTAACCGATCACTGGTTGGCCAGTAAAAGGCCCTTGAGCCCAAGACCTGCTTGAGCGCTACCAACAGGGTCGATTTGCCGGCGCCGTTGGGTCCGCGCACTGTCACTCGTGCTCTGTGCCAAACGGTCAATTGGGCAGCCAAATCGGGGGCTGACTGAAAAGTCAAAGCCTGTTCATCTTTGCGTACATCCAAGAGCGCAGGCACGATGCGGGACTGAAAATCCACATCCGAAATTGGCCGCATGGCGCTACAGGCCCCGCCCATGCGGGTCCAGATGGCGAGCAAATCGTTCCAACCTGCAGCCAAGCTGTGCACGTCGGAGGACAACTCGATTTGCCTGGGAAGCGTCGCGGCCAAGGCGATCCATAAAGCCGTGGCTTGGGTTCCCTGCGCCACCATGAAAGCCAAATAGCCAAACACCATACTTAAGGCAATCACACCGCCCAAAGCGGCCAAGCCTTCTCGCGCCACAATACCGCGAATCGTGGCTTGCAGGGCCCCGCGCAGGCGCTGCTTAAAACCGTCGTGCCACAGGCGAAAGTTGTAGCGGTTGCCGCTGAAGACGTTGTCCCAGGCAAAGTAAGTGTGCGCGTGCATACGGTTGGTGCTGCTTTGCTGATTCAAGTAGGCCTGCGCCACCGGTTTGCGCAACTGCCATTGCAGCAGCATCAACACGGCAAACACAGCGGCGTAAACCCAGGGCAGACCGGCGTCCACCGCCACACCCAGCACGGCGGCATTAAACACCAAGCCAAAGAACAGCTTAAGGTCAGCCTCCAGCTCATAGATGAACTCAAAAATCAGGTGAAAACTCTCATTGGTCAAAAAAGGCTCAACCGCTTCACGTTGAGCCTTGTCGTTCAACAAGGCAGTTTGCGCCCGGTTGTCTCGGGTGAACTGCAGCATGTAACGCCCGAAAGCGCCAAACCCGGCTTGCTCAGCAAACACCCAACTTACCGCCCCCACGCCGTAAGCGGCCGATTGCGCCAGCGCAATCCAAATAAAGTCGGATACCACAAACGCCGCGCGCGCCAAATCGTGACCAGCTTGAATGATCAAGGCAGTCGTAGTGGCCGACAAAGCCGCCTCAAAAACCAGCAACGCCAACATGCCACCAAAAGGTAAACACAGCAACAAACGAACAAAAGCCATGGGCGTGAGCGGCGCCTCTCGATCTTTTAAAAAGTACTCATTTACCATTTTCAAGCTTCCAATTATTACAAATTATTTAATTTATAGTAAACTTGTCAACGCCATTAGCTTGCAACACGTTGAGTTGATACCTGTGCGTTCATTGAAACATGTTTCAATGAACGCACAGGTCTAAATCGGCTTGGCAGCAGGTCGGTTTAGCACCTTAACCAGAACACTTCAGGAGATTCTTCATGAAAAAGAAAAGCAAAAAACCAACAAAGAAGTAATTTCTTTGTAGCGAAAACAACCCCGCCAAGCTGCGCTTGAGCGGGGTTGTTTTTTGGAGCAGCGCTCTTGCTCAATTCAGCCGCTTGGGCATTGCCCCTCAAACATAAAAACACGCCCATCATCCGGCCTGGCTCAAAGCCCCCAGACCACTGGCGCGTCGGACCTGTTGTGCCATGGCTTCGCCTAGCAAGCCAACTCGGGGCTCGACCAGCGACAGGTATTCCTTGGCGCGGGTGATACCGGTGTAGACCAACTCGCGGGTCAAAATATCACCGCCTACATCGGGCAAGACCACCACGGTGTGGGCAAACTCTGAGCCCTGGCTTTTGTGGATGGTCATGGCAAACGCCGTTTCCACATGGGCAAGTCGACTGACGCTGACAGAGCGCAACTGTTCACCATCGAGAAAATAGGCCCGCAGCGCTCTTCCCCCTTCGTGACCAGGCAGCACCACCCCCACATCGCCATTGAAAACGCCCTGTGCCTTGTCGTTACGAGTCACCATGACGGGTCGCCCGACAAACCACTCACCTTCAGGTTGCAAAAGGCCTTGGCTGGCGAGCGCACGCTGCACCTGGTGATTGATGACCCGATCGCCCCAGTCCCCTTCATGCACAGCGCACAAGATACGAAAACGATCAAACGCTTTGAGCACACGCTTGACCCAGTCAGTGTGGGCCGTTTCGGGCTCAAGCGGCTGCGCCCTGTGAAGCCTCAAAGGCCAAGGTCCGAGCTGGATCTCACGCAGGTAGTCGGCGTAACTGGCCGGGGCCAGAGGGCGTCCGTGCAAGGCCAGTTGCACCAGCGCATCGGGGTGCAATGGAGTCGGCACCAAATACACCTTGCCTGGGTGGGCTACAGCACTAGGCAAAACGGTGTGTGCCTGCCGCGTGCCGCGGGCCAATAGATCGTAGGCGCCCAAAGGCACCTCTAGCGTGAACAAATCCGAAGGGGCTTCGGCCCGAACCAGGCCCGCGTTCACGGCTTTAGCCAGCGCGCCGATGTCCGAGCCAAAGCGGTGACTGTGGCGCAGCATCACGGTTTGCTGTTCGAGCGCGCTGGTGAAAGTTGTCGATGCGAGCAAATGTTGCCCGCAAGTAGCCATCACATAAGCGCAGGTGGCAGGGCTGTAACGGGCCTGTTGGGCGTGGGCGCAAAGGTCTCCCAGCACCGAGCCTGCTTCCACCGATGCGAGTTGATCTTTGTCGCCCAGCAAGATCAGTTTGGCGTGAGGGGGCAAGGCTTGCAGCAAAGCGGCCATCATTTCCAGGTGCACCATCGAGGTCTCATCAACGATCAACACGTCCAGGTCCAACTGATGCTGTGCATTGTGGTTGAACTGTCGACTGCCCACGCGCATACCTAGCAGCGCATGCACAGTGCTGGCCTGGCCGATGCGCTCGGTCAGCGCCTGCAAGTCCACCGCTGCCCCCAGGCTGCTTTGCAGGCTGACCAGCGACTGGTCAATGGACTGGCGCAAACGCGCCGCTGCCTTGCCGGTGGGCGCAGCCAGTGCCACGCGCAGCTGCGCCGGGTTCTGGCTGGTGGCCAGCAAGAGTGCCAGCAAACGGGCGGCGGTGTAGGTTTTACCAGTACCGGGGCCACCGGTGATGACAGTCAGCCCACTGCGCAGAGCCAGCGCGCAGGCGATCTTTTGCCACTGGGGCTCATCGCCCGATGAAGTGCCCGCCTCGCTGCCAGATGGTGCCGCAAACATCCGGTCCAGCCAGTCTTTGGCGGCCTCCGTGTCCACCCTTTGGTGCGCTGCGACGCGCTGCCCCACCGCGTGCGCCACTTGTTGCTCATAGACCCAATAGCGGCGCAGGTAAAGCAACGGGGCCTTGGCCGTGCCGTCCAGCACCAGCGGCTGGCCTGTATCGGGGTGACCTGGCGAGACGCAGCGCACCACCGGGCTGCGCTTGAGTGCATTCACCCAATTGTGCGGCGCAGTAGGCAAGCTGGCCCACAGGCTGTTCAGCTCACTCTGCGCTTTTTCCGGCCAGCCCAACACCGCTTGGGGGTTTTGCACCAGCTCAATCAACGGCAAGCACACATGACCTCGCCCCTCCATATGCGCCAGCAAAGCGCTGGCCACCAGAGTGGCGGGCTCGGCTTGGGGGTCATGGTCCAAAACAAAGCCGGCCAGGGCACTGTCTAGGCGGCGTAACCAGCCTTGCTCAGACCACTGACGAAGGGTTTCAAGGGTGGAATTCATGGGCTAGCTCGAAAGGTTCAGGTCGCATGTTCAGGCCAGGATTTCAGGAGACGGATCAAGCATGGCGTCCAGTGCGGCCAGACAAGAGGCCGAGGGCTGCAAAGTGCAGGTGCCCCCCGACGGGCCGTGCATTCCGCGCAAGAACAAACACACTGCGCCGCCCAACTGGCGTTCGGGGTCGTAGGCCATGCCCAAGCGGCTTTTCAGCAGTCGGTGTAGCGCAAGCACATAGATGGCCGCCTGCACGTCGTATCGGTGTTCAGCCATGGCACGGGCCAGGCTGTCAGCGCTATACGCGCTGTCATCTGGACCCAGGGAGTTCGATTTGTAGTCGAGCACCCAATAGCGCCCTTCGTGCTCGAACACCAGATCCATGAAGCCCATCAACATGCCATGCAGCGTGCTGGTTTGAAGGCGCGGACGTGCCACACCGGGCAACAGGAACTCGCAGCACACGGCATCGACGGCGGCTGTCTCAATCTGGCGCGCAGGCAACCAAAACTCCATCTCCGAACGCACCGTGGGCAGCTGAGCCAACGTCACCTTCAGTCCCGGCAGTTTGGCATGAACCACATCGCTCAGCCAGCCCACCAGCGCTGGGGCTGCTTCGTTGTGGCCGTCGCGTTCACAGCGGGCCTGTAAGCGCGCGGCCAAAGCGACGTTGTCTTTCAAAGCAAAGCCTTCGCCCGCCAACCAATCGAGTTGCTTGTGCAGCCAATTGCCGGTGATGGGGCCGCGCTTGAAGCTGTGCCAGATCGGTCCCGGCGCGCCGGCTGTTGTTGGGGTCAAGGCTTCTACCTGGAAAGCCGCATCGACATCTTGCACACTGGGAGTTTCGTCATCGGCTGGACGCATCACCCGAAGGGGCGAGAGCGCGCTAGGGGGCAAAGTCACTTGCGCATCATTGAATTGCGCCTCTTTGACTTGCGCCTCTTTTTTCAGATCGCGCGTCAAGCGCGAATAGCTGGCAATCGACCAGTTGCGGTCAAAGTCAGCGACGTAAGTGGGCGCCGCCTGCAAGTCGGGCAACTGGGAGCGGGCCTGCAGCCGTGTCAGGCCGGTCTGCGCTGGCGCAGGCACCAGCGCGATACCCTTGCAACCATCAGCCAGCGCCTGCAGCCTCTCCAACCAGTCGGCTGCAATGCGCTCATTAGCCCCGCCGACCAGGTAGCCAATGGCACTTTGCTGGGTTTTGCAAGCCTTGCCATTGCCCACTTTAACGGCAGCGAAACCCAGCCAAAGTGCATGGCATGCTCGTGTCAACGCCACATACAGCAGACGCAAGTCTTCGCGCATGCGCTCTTGCTCCAGCTTGGCCAGAGCCTCATCGTCCATGTCCAGCACCAGCTCGCGTACACCGTCGGCCATGGGCAACTGCACTGCGCTACTCAATCCTTTTTTTGCAGGCCTGAAACTGGTGGAAAAAGGCAAGCAGACCACCGGATACTGCAGCCCCTTGCTGGCATGGATGGTGACGATTTTGACCAGGTCGGCATCGCTCTCAAGGCGCACCACCTGTTCAGTGGTCTGATCGGCGTTTTCGGCAATTTGGTTCATCAGCCAGCGAATCAACGCTTGTTCGCCTTCCAAGTCGGCGCTGGCGTTTTGCAGCAATTCGGCCAAGTGCAGGTAATTGGTCAAGCTGCGTTCACCGCCTTCGTTTGCCAGCCAGCGCGCCGCCAACTTAAAGCGGTGCATCGACTGGCGAAGCATCGCCAGTACACCCTGAACTAACCAGGTCTGGCGCAATTCGCGCAGGATCTGAATTTGTTCGTCAAAGACTTCATCGTCGGTAGCCAAAAGGGCCAGCTCGGCCAACGACAAGCCCACGCTGCCCAGCGCCAACGCGGCTCGCACCAGGCCTGCGTCTTGAGGCGTGGCCACGGCGCGAAGCCAGTGCAACAGGTCGCGGGCCTCGTCACTTTGGTAGACCGAATCTTTGTCTGACAAATACACCGAGGCCACATTTCGCTTTTGCAAGGCGCGGCGCACGGCCGCAGCCTCTTTGCCCGTACGCACCAGAACGGCGATATCTTGCGGACGTAGGCGTTGAAACTCTTTGCCATCGCGGGTAAAGCCGTTGGCCGGGTCAATCAGCCAACCGGCAATTTGCTCGGCGCAGCGATCTGAAAACCATTTTTGCGCCTGGCCCAGGCTTTGCAATTTCAGATCATGCACCAAGGTGATGGCGGGCAGTTCGCCATGGGCGTTGAGCCACTTTTCTTTTCGGCCCTGCGCCTTCACTTCGACAAAGGGTAATGGGTTGCCTGGCTGGCCAGCACTTTCTGCTTTAAACAAAAAGGCCCCACCCGGCAGCTGCATCTCGGCTTGCAAAAAGCTATGATTCACCGCCTTGACCAAGGCCTGTGTAGATCGGTAGTTAACCGACAGCGCATAGTGCCGCCCCTGAGTGGCGAGGCGCGCCTGCAAGTAGCTGTAAATGTCCGCCCCGCGAAAGCCATAGATAGATTGCTTGGGGTCCCCAATCAACAACAAGGCCCTCTCTGGGGCGTTGTCTGCGACTCGGTAAATCTGATCAAAGATGCTGTATTGAATGGGCGAAGTGTCTTGAAACTCGTCGATCAAAGCCACGGGATATTGCGCCGCGATGCGTTCTCGTAAGCGGTCTCCGTTGGGACCTTTGAGTGCAGCATCTAACCGCTCCAGCATGTCGGAAAAACCAAACTGACCCTTTTGGCGCTTGAGCTGGCGCAGGTGCTGCGCCACACTGGCCGCAGCGTGAAGGCGCACTGCCGCACTGGGTGTGGGCAGCTTATGCAAGCTGGCCTGAAGGCCGGCAAACGCCTCAAAAGCCTCGGTCTCGGCGGGGCTCATGTGCACAGGTCCGGCATCGACTTTGCGAGCCTCATCCAGCCCAGCGGGCCGCAAGCGCAACCAACCGGCGGCCAGATCGGGCACCACAGCCGCATCACTTGCCTCGGCCCAGCGCTGCAATGTATCGAGCCAGCCCGTGATGTTTTGGATAGAAAATCTGCGGCCATCCCAGCCATGTGCGTTGGGCGGATCTTGCGACAGCACAAAGCTGCGCATTTGCGCCACCCGCTCGCGCCAGGGGTGGCGCAACTCCTTGAGTTGCTCGCGCAATTCACTCTGAGCGCGCTGCAGCACTTGTGCCAGTGTCGCAGCGACGTCTACCGCACCTGTTGGCAACTTTCCCAGCAGCGCTTTCACATCCGTTAACAAAGGATCCACCCCTGACCAAATGTCCAACACCTCGTTCAGCACAGGTGCGGCCAGGCCATAGCACTGCTTGCGCCAATAGTCTTGTACTGCCTGCGTGAGAAGCGCTTGTTCGTCGGCCACCAGCTCTTCTTCAAACAGGCTGCCGCTGTCAAAGGCATGTTCACGCAGCATCCGCTGGCACCAGGCGTCTATAGTGTGAACACTGGCTTCGTCCATGCATTCGGCGGCCATGGCCAGACGCCAGGCGGCCAGCTGGCGTTCGCCCTGAGCCGGGTAATCCACCAAAAGGCCACGCAGATAGTCGTCTTCGGCCATGGGTTCGGCCTCGCCCCTGAAGCAGCGGGCGGCTTCAAGTAAGCGGGCACGGATGCGGTCCGACAACTCACGCGTTGCGGCCCGGGTGAATGTCATCACCAAAATTTCCGACGGCATCAACGGACGCGTAAAACGCGACTCGTTGCGGCCATGCCCCAGCACCAACCGCAAATACAGTGCGGCAATGGTCCAGGTCTTGCCGGTGCCGGCACTGGCTTCAATCAGGCTAGACCCCCACAAAGGAAAGCACTCTGCGTGCAGAGGTTGCGACACTTCATGCATATGAAACCGCTTTCACGCATTGGGCAGACCAGGCCAGCAAGGGACCATAAACCAGGCGGGCCAGAGCGGTCACATCCATGCCGTTTGGAGCCTTGGCGCTGCAAAGGGCTTCAAAGTCGGGAAAGACCCGGGCCAGGCACATCTCGCGCACTTCGGCCAGTTGTTCGCTAATCGCACCACCACCACCACCACCACCACCACCACCTTCGTAGGCGAGTTCGGCCTTGGCATCGGCTTGGCTGTCCTCTTCGCTTTGAGCACCAGCGGCCAGCGCCAATGCAGTCTTGAGCGGTAAAGGTAAAGGGGCATTTTGGCCTTGCAGCCAAACTTCGCACAAAATGTTCAGGCCTTGCAAGGCTTGCTCGGGCGGCATGGGTTGAATATGCAGTTCGCCATCCTGCCCGACTACACGTCCCTGCAACACCTGCCCAACCGATGCGGCCAGCATGGATTGCAACCAAGCGCGCAAGAGTTTGTCAGGGCGGGCAACATAGACTTTACCGTTTTTGGCGGTGATTTTACTGGCGTCCAATATCACCCACGCGCGGTCACCGTCGCTATTTTGGCAAATACCGTCGAGCCAGTCGCGCAGCACCAACGTGTGATCTTGGCACCGGTGCTCATAGCTGACCGCAACGCGCTCGCTGGTCAGCGGAAACGCATGGCCCAGCCCAGCCCAGGCCTGCGCCATGGCGCTCAGCGTGCCTTGTAACTCGGCTTTTTTAAGTTGGCCCAGACCCTGCATTGGCAAACTGCCCGCACGATCCAAGGCCTCCAGCCGGGCCGTAATGCCTGCCTCCAGGCCTTGACATTGGGTTGGCGCGGGCCAGTGTTGGATCTGTGACTGTATGAGTTGGTAGTTGGCCAGCCCGTCAAAGCCAAAAGCTTCTGTGTCACCAGGCTCCTCTTCAGGGCTCCAAAAGCTCACACCAAAACGTTCCTTGAAAAAGGCTTTGACCGGGTTGCGGAAAAAACGCACCAGCCTATCTTGGTCCAAGCGTTCCTGGCCCAAACGCTCGGGCTTAACCAGGCAAAGGGTGGTGGGCACCAAGGTGCTGGAATTGTCAGTACGGCAACCCTGCTCGGCCATGTTTGTACTCTCGTACAGGCTGCGCCACTCGCGGGCATAAGTTTGCAGCGATGAGCCCGATTCAAAATAGCGACGACTGAAAGGCTGCAAAGGATGCGAGGTTGTGCGGTCTATGACGGCTTGTTCGCCCCAGGCTGAGGCGATGTAATCGCGCAGCTGCGAGACCAGCACCGAGGGTGGCTGCGCGCTGTTATCGCGCACGCTGTGGCCAGTCCAGCTGACATACAGCACGCGGCGGGCAGACAGCAGCGCTTCTAGCATGAGTTGTCGGTCATCGTGCTGGCGCGATCGGTCGCCAGGGCGAAACATTCCGCGCTGGCCCATCAGGTCAAAGTCGCTGCGCTGAGTGCGACGCGGATAGTCGCCGTCATTCATACCCAGCAGGCAGACTACCTCAAACGGAATGGCCCGCATCGGCATCAGCGTGCAAAAAGTCACGCCACCGGCCCGAAAACGCTGCGCCAAGCTAGGCACCTGTAAGGCGTCAAGCCAGCCTTGGCGCAGAGCCGCCAAACCCACCGCCTGCGCAAAACCGGCTTGCTCACAGGCCCGCAGCCAATAGTCCAAACCATCGCTCAGTGCGCTCAAGGCCAGAGTGTCTATCTCGTCCACGGCTTTAAACAAAACTCCCAGCAACCACTGCGCGTGTTCGCGCCAAGCCCCAGGCGTGGCCTCGCTTTGGGTGCGCTGCCACCAGTCGGCCAGAGTTTGTAGCAGGTGCGCCAGGCTGCCAGCCAGTTCGGCATCCAAGCCGCCGACTTCGGCATAGGGCTCAGTACCCTGCCAGCCTGTGGCGCCGGACAGCTCGGCCATTGAGCCCGAGGCGTAACCTAGCAGCATGCGCTGCAAACCAAACCAGGCACTGTTTTGGTCGCCGCAAGCGGCCAGGTCCAACTGGGCCCGCTGCTGTTCGTGCAAGCCCCAGCGAATGCCAGAGCCGGTCATCCATTGCATGAGCAGGGGCAATTTTTCAGCGTCAATGCCAAAGCGCTGGGCCAAGGCGGGCACTTCTAATAAATCCACCAACTCGCTCAAGCCGCAGCGGTGCAACGGCAAACCGAGTAACCACTCCACGGCCAAAATAATCGGGCTGCTGGACTTAGCGCTCAGGTCAGCAATGTCAAACGGAATGAACCGCTTGTCGTGACGCGAGTATTGACCAAACACAGCGCGGATAGCTGGGGCCATGCTCTGCACATCGGGCACCATGACAACGACGTCTCGGGGATTGAGTGGCAGTTTTTGATCCGTGGTTATGGACGATGGCGCCAATAGGGCCAGCAACTGGTCGTGCAGCACTTCAAGCTCACGCACGGGGCTGTGCGCCAGGTGGAACACCACTGAGCGGTCTTCGGCGGCCAAAGGTGCATCGTCATGCCGCACGCTCAGCGGCTCCAAGTCGCGGATGCGATGCTGCATACGGGTGAGCATGGGTGTGTGAGCAGTTTCAGGTGCCTCGCCAAAAAGGTCAATCTTGAGCAAGGGAAAAGCCTGCGCCGTGGCCACGGCATCGTCAAAAGCATCGAGCTGGCGTACAAAGTCCCTCCCCTGCCGACCCCAGGCAGCAAGCAGCGGGTGGGCAAGCATGTGCATGTCTTCCAACGCTGGCGGTGTGTTCAGGGCCTCTCGCATTGGATGGCGGCGGCGCGCAATCTTGAATAGTTCACGCCCTTCCATGATGTCGCCCCAGTAAAAACGGCAAGGGTTCGGCACCGCCACAATCACCTGGCTGTGAGGGGCCAGCGCGGCCATCATCTCTAGCATGGCCCCGGGAATGTGGCTCATACCAAATACCACGACGCGCCGCGGCAGCGGTCCTGCAAAATTTTCGCCACTGTGTAAGCGCGCGACCACCTGGCGATGCAGGTCGGGTCGAGTGACGCCGCGCTGTGCGGGCGTGAGCGAGTGCAGCATCGCCCGCCACAGTGCTGGTTGCCAGCGCTGGTCTTCGGCCAAAGCTTGCGCAGGGCCGCTAGGTTGGCTCAACTCGTCGCGCCCGGCAGCCCAGTCTTGCAGCCAATCGGCGCGGTAATTTTGGTACTGGTCAAACAAGTCGGCCAACTGGCTGGCCAGCTGCAACATGCGGGTGTCGTCGAACGCCGTGTCAGCGTCATGACCAGGAGACAGGTAGCGGGCCATAGGCGCAAATTCGGGTTGCGCCAGCAAACCTGGCAAAACTTGCATCAGCCGCCAGGTCATGGGTAATTTGTCCAGCGGAGACTCGCGTGGAACTCCTTGTGCGCCCAGCACCAGACGGTAAGCGCGCCACATAAAGCGCCCCGGCAACTCCACCCGCACCGCCGAACATACGCCAGACTGCTGCGCCAACGCCATCTTGAACCACTCGGCCATGCCACTGCTTTGTACCAAGATCACTTCTTCTTCGAGGGGCCGCAGGGGGTGGCTGCCCAGCCAGGCGATCACCGTGTGCGCCAGATCCTCGGATCGGTTGCCGTGCAAAACAATGAATCCGGTACGGATGACATTCTCAGCTGGATTGACTTTGGAGTTTTCTATAGAGTCGGCTGGCATCAAAGCATCCTGGGCGGTTGGCACATGCAAATAGGCGATTACTAAAGCGATGACGATTGTTCACTGGAAGGTCGACTTTAGCGGGCCAGCCACGCAAAAAATTGCGGGGCAACAAAAAAGCGCCGCTAGCGGCGCTTTTAGGCGGGGTTTTACAGCCTGATCAGTATGCCTGACCCAACTGGCTCAAGATGTGCGGATTTTCCAGCGTACTGGTGTCCTGCGTGATCTCTTCGCCTTTGGCCAGCGAGCGAAGCAAGCGGCGCATGATCTTGCCTGAGCGCGTCTTAGGCAGATTTTCCCCAAAACGAATATCTTTGGGTTTAGCGATCGGGCCAATTTCTTTGGCAATGTGATCTCGCAACTGTTTGGCAATTGCCTTGCCTTCTTCGTTGTTGGGCAATGAGCGCTTGAGCACAACAAAAGCACAGATGGCTTCGCCCGTGGTGTCGTCGGGACGACCCACGACGGCGGCTTCGGCCACCAGCTCGGTGCAACTGACCAAGGCCGATTCGATTTCCATGGTGCCCATGCGGTGGCCCGACACGTTCAATACATCGTCAATACGGCCTGTGATGGTGAAGTAACCGGTCTTCTCATCACGAATCGCACCATCGCCCGCCAAATAGTACTTGCCGTGAAACTCCTCGGGGTAGTAGCTCTTGATGAAGCGGTCTGGATCGCCCCAGATGTTGCGAATCATGGAAGGCCATGGGCGTTTAACGACCAAAATGCCGCCTTGGCCGTTAGGCATATCGTGCCCTGCTTCGTCCACTACTGCAGCTTGAATGCCAGGGAACGGCAAGGTGCAAGAGCCAGGCACCATAGGAGTCACACCAGGTAAAGGGGTGATCATGTGGCCACCCGTTTCGGTTTGCCAGAAAGTGTCCACGATCGGGCACCGACTGCCGCCCACATGCTCGTAGTACCACTCCCAGGCGGCAGGGTTGATCGGCTCGCCGACCGAGCCCAAAAGGCGCAGGCTGGACAGGTCGTAGCTCTTGGGATGCACGGCGTCGTTGGCTTCTGCCATTTTGATCAACGAGCGGATAGCGGTCGGCGCTGTATAGAAGATCGACACTTTATGGTCTTGAATCATCTTCCAAAAGCGTCCTGCATCTGGGTAAGTGGGGACGCCTTCGAACACGATTTCGGTGCCGCCAAGGGCCAAGGGGCCATAGGTGATGTACGTGTGGCCCGTGACCCAGCCAATATCGGCCGTGCACCAAAACACGTCGTCAGCCTTCAAGTCAAATGTCCACTTGGTGGTCAGCGCGGCATGCAGCAGGTAGCCGCCAGTGCTGTGTTGCACACCTTTGGGCTTGCCCGTTGAGCCCGATGTGTAGAGCAAGAACAAGGGGTGCTCAGCGCCCACCCATTCAGGCTCGCAGGTGGTAGATTGCTTGTCGGCCAAGTCCTGCATCCACAAGTCTCGACCGGCGGTCATTGCAATCTCCGAGCCACTGCGCTTGATGACCAATACGTTTTTGATCGAGTCGCAACCGCCCAACGCCAAGGCTTCGTCAACGATGGATTTGAGTGGCAGTTGCTTGCCTCCGCGCACTTGGTGGTCGGCGGTAATCACAGCCACAGCACCAGTGTCTTCAATGCGATCGCGAAGCGAGTGACCCGAGAAGCCCCCAAACACCACCGAGTGGGTAGCACCAATGCGGGCGCAGGCCTGCATGGCGGCCACGCCTTCGATGGACATGGAGATGTAGATGACGACTCGGTCGCCTTTTTCTACACCCAGAGATTTCAGAGCATTGGCGTATTGGCAGGTCTTGGCCAAGAGTTGGCTGTAAGTGATCTTGGTGACTTCGCCGCCGTCGGCTTCAAAAATAATGGCGGTTTTGTCGCCCAAGCCTTTTTCAACGTTACGGTCCAAACAGTTGTAAGAGGCATTCAAGGTGCCATCTTCGAACCACTTGAAAAAAGGCGCATGGGATTCATCCAGCACTTTGGTAAATGGCGTCTTCCAAGTAATGAACTCCTTGGCCAAGCGGCCCCAGTAGCCTTGGTAGTCGGCATCAGCCTCTTGACACAAGGCCTCGTAGGCGGCCATGCCTGAAATATGGGCATTTTGAGCAAATGCCGGGCTTGGATTGTAAATGGTGCTCATATTTGTCTCCTGAAAAGCTGATGCCTACAATTTAGATCAAATGTCGGTGTTAGCTCTTACAAAGTACTGACGGACACAAACCTTGCATTGCAAGCGCTCGACAACCCCCTAAAATGCCCACTTACCCCTATTCATTGCTTGCCTGCTTTCGGACACCCTTGACATGCCCATGCCACCACCGCCGACGCCCAAGCCGAAAGCCATCCGCCCCTTGCCCCGTCTGATCTTTGCTAGCCGTTGGTTGCAATTACCGCTGTATTTGGGGCTGATTGCTGCACAAGCCGTCTACGTTTACCACTTTTGGGTGGAGTTGGTGCATCTGCTCGAAGCCGCGTTTGGCAATGCGGAGGCGCTTCAAGCCCTGGTCATCAGCATCGGCTACAAGACTGGCACAACGGTCATTCAGCTCAATGAAACCATCATCATGCTGGTGGTGCTGGCATTGATCGACGTGGTCATGATCTCCAACCTCTTGATTATGGTGATTGTGGGCGGGTACGAAACCTTTGTCTCGCGTATGAATCTGGAAGGCCATCCCGACCAGCCCGAATGGCTGGACCATGTCAACGCATCGGTTCTCAAGGTCAAGCTGGGCACAGCCATCATTGGCATCAGCTCCATTCACTTGCTCAAGACCTTCATCAATGCGGCCAACTACGAAGAAAAAGTGCTGCTGTGGCAAACGCTGATTCACATCACTTTCTTGCTCAGCGCGATGGCCATTGCCTTCACCGACCGCTTGATGACGCGCCAAAACAGTGCAGGCATGCATTGAGCTTCACACTTTATTTTTTGTTTTTAACTTGGACGATCTCCCATGACCACACTCATCAAACAAGAAGACTTAATTGAATCGGTTGCCGCCTCCCTGCAGTACATCAGCTATTACCACCCGGCTGACTTTATTTCGCACCTGGCCTCGGCTTACACCCGAGAGCAAAGCCCTGCAGCCAAAGATGCGATTGCGCAAATTTTGACCAACAGCAAAATGAGCGCGATGGGCCACCGACCGATTTGCCAAGACACCGGCATCGTCAACGTGTTCTTGAAAGTTGGCATGGATGTGAAATTCGATGGGTTCACCGGTAGTCTGGAAGACGCCATCAACGAAGGCGTTCGACGCGGCTACAACTACGCAGACAACATGCTGCGCGCCTCGGTGGTCGATGACCCTCAGTTTGCCCGTAAAAACACCAAAGACAACACGCCCGCCGTGATCTTCACACAGATCGTGCCTGGCAATAAAGTCGATGTGACCGTGGCAGCCAAGGGCGGTGGCA
The DNA here is from genome assembly GCA_947452725.1 of Comamonadaceae bacterium. Classification (GTDB taxonomy): domain Bacteria; phylum Pseudomonadota; class Gammaproteobacteria; order Burkholderiales; family Burkholderiaceae_C; genus Limnohabitans_A. The sequence goes on from CANGEG010000003.1 coordinate 31,935, forward strand.
GCGAAAACAAATCCAAAATGTACATGCTCAACCCCAGCGACAGTGTTGTCGACTGGGTCTTGAAAACTGTGCCCACCATGGGGGCGGGCTGGTGCCCTCCGGGCATGCTGGGCATTGGCATTGGCGGCACCGCAGAAAAAGCTGTGCTAATGGCCAAAGAAAGCCTCATGGACGACTTGGACATGTATCAGTTGCTGGAAAAGTCCAGCAAAGGCGCCCCACTCACGCAAGTTGAAGAACTGCGCCTAGAGCTGTACCACAAGGTCAACGCATTGGGCATTGGTGCACAAGGCCTGGGCGGCCTGACCACGGTGCTGGATGTGAAGATCAAGATGTATCCCACGCATGCGGCCAGCAAGCCGATTGCCATGATTCCCAACTGCGCCGCCACTCGCCACGCGCACTTTGTGCTGGACGGCTCGGGCCCCGTGTACTTGGAGGCCCCATCGCTGGACCTGTGGCCCAACGTCAATTGGACGCCCGACACGCAAAAGAGTAAGCGCGTCGACCTGAACACATTGACCAAAGAAGAGGTGGCCAGTTGGACACCTGGCCAAACCCTGTTGCTCAACGGCAAGATGCTCACAGGCCGTGACGCCGCGCACAAGCGCATTCAAGACATGCTGGCCAAGGGCGAGAAGCTGCCCGTAGATTTCACCAACCGCGTGATTTATTACGTCGGCCCTGTCGACCCCGTGCGCGACGAGGTAGTTGGCCCTGCTGGCCCCACCACCGCCACGCGAATGGACAAGTTCACCGAGATGATGCTGGCGCAAACCGGCCTGATCTCGATGGTAGGCAAAGCAGAGCGCGGCCCTACTGCGATCGAAGCCATTAAAAAGCACAAGTCAGCCTACCTGATGGCCGTGGGAGGCGCAGCTTACTTGGTGTCTAAAGCCATCAAGCACGCCACCGTGGTGGGCTTTGCTGACCTGGGAATGGAGGCCATTTACGAGTTCGATGTGGTCGATATGCCTGTGACCGTAGCGGTGGACTCGGGCGGCACCAGCGCCCACATCACTGGTCCGGCCGAGTGGTCCAAGCGCATCGCCACAGGCGAGTTCAAAGGCATCGCGCTCGCTTCAGCCTAAAGCCTTTGCCCATGCACGCAGCGGCGCAAGCTCCCATTGGCGTTTTTGACAGCGGCATTGGGGGCCTGAGCGTGCTGAAAGCCTTGCAAGCCGAGCTGCCGCATGAGCGCTTCGTGTATTTGGCCGACAGCGCCCATGCCCCCTATGGCGAGCGTGGAGACGCCTTTGTCGCCGAGCGTACTCATGCCATTGCAGACTATTTGGTTTCACACCACCACATCAAGGCCTTGGTCGTGGCGTGCAACACCGCCACGGCGGCAGCCATTCACGAAGCACGCAGCCGCTACGCTCAGCTGCCTTTGGTCGGCGTGGAGCCAGCCCTCAAGCCTGCAGTGGCGCACAGCAAGACTCAGCGAATCGGGGTGATCGGCACGCATGGCACTTTGGGCAGTACCAAGTTCGCCAGCTTGCTGGCCACGGTGCAAGGCCAAGCCGAGTTTGTGATTCAACCCTGCAAGGGTTTGGCGCATGCCATTGAGCTGTCCACGATCCAAGCACCGGCAGGAGACCACGAGCAAAGGGAGGTGCACCGCCTGTGCGTGCAATACACCCAAGCCATGGGCCAGTTTGGCAAGGGGCAAGGGCAGATTGACACGTTGGTGCTGGGCTGCACCCACTACGTGTTTGCGGCTGAAGATTTGCAGCAAATTCTTGGACCCGATGTCACCCTGATTTCTACAGGCGAACCGGTGGCCCGGCAAACGCGGCGTTTGCTTGAAGCGGCGGGTCTGCTGGCGAGTTCGTCCAAAGCCGTCCTTACTGAAAGCAACCGCACCCAGTTGCTGACCAGTGGCTCACTGATCGCTTTGCGGGCGGCGGCCCTGCGCTGGCTGCAGCTGCCTGCACATGCTTGCGCCGAAGCACTGACGTTGCGCTGAGTTTTTTCAGGCTGAAGTGCCAGAGGTGGCTCGGCCTAGGGTACCTGAGCCACTTGGCACGCTTGCGCTTGCCACGGGTTGAACGGTTGCCCACAAACGCTGCCCCGTCAGCTCCAAATGCGTGAGATAAACCCGCACATCAAACTCCAGCTGGTGATAAGAGGGCTCCATGTGCTCGCACAGCTGATAGAAAGCGCGGTCATGGTCGCGCAGGCGCAAGTGCGCCAACTCATGCACGGTGATCATGCGCAAAAACTCGGGGGGCGTGTCTTTGAACATTGCAGCCAATTTGATCTCGCGCTTTGACTTGAGCTTGCTACCCTGCACACGAGAAATGGTGGAATGCATGCCCAGCGCGTTGTTCACCACATGGATCTTGCTGTCAAAGGCAACTTTACTTACCGCATCCGCATTGCGCATGAACTCGTTTTTCAAACCCATCACGTACTGATACAAAGCCCCGTCAGTCCTTATGCCATGGGCTTGCGGGTAACGCGCGAGCAACCACGGCGCCAAACTGTCTTGCGCGATTAGCGTCTGCACCTGTTGCTGTAGCGACTCGGAATAAGCCCGCAAAAAGGGTAAGCTGGGTAAAGCCAAGGTGAAAGGACTGTTGCCGCTCAACGAGGCTGCGCGGCAGCAGACTCATTTAAAGCCGCTTGACGGCCGCGTTGTATATCTACAGGAATCAACAACAGCCATCCCAGCAAAAACAGCAAGGCGGTGGAGCCAATGGCCAAGCGTTGGTTGCCATCGGTGAGCCATGTGATCACACCATAGGTAAGCGGGCCAATGATGCTGGCCAAGCGAATGGCAAAAGTCCACAAGCCAAAAAATTCACCCAAACGCTCCGCAGGTGCCAATAAGCCAGCCATGGCTCTGCCCCCCGATTGACTCGACCCCATGCACAGGCCGGCAATGGCCGCCGCCCACCAAAACTGTCCCTTGGTGGCTGACAAAGCGGCAATCACACAGGTCAGCATCCAGCCCCACAAGGTGAGCGCCAACGCCCTTTTGTGGCCGATGCGGTCTTGGATGTAGCCAAACACAAAAGCCCCAGCAAAAGCGGCGATGTTCAGCACAAAAATCAAGACCATTGTTTCTTGCTTTTCAAAGCCAATCACTTGCTCTGCATAAATGGCGGCCAGCGTAATTGCCACCGCGACGCCGCCTTGATAGGCCACGGCGCAGGCCAGCAGTTGTGTAAAGTCCTCGAACTGGCGCACCGCTTGCAAGGTACGCCACAACTGGCGCAGTTGTCCCGCCGCGCCCACAGGCCGATGCAAATACGGTTGCGGCTTGGCGTGTTCTTTAAGCAAGGCAAAGGTGACCATCGCCGCCAACCCATAAATCACCGCAGTGATCCACATCGTCACAGGCACAAATTGCGCAGCCGGAATGTGCTGGCTTTGAGCCCACAGCACATAGCCCAGACTGATGCCCAAAGCTACCATGCCGCCAATGTAGCCCAGGGACCATCCCCAGCCACTGACCCGTCCCATCGCTTCGGGCTTGGCCAATTCTGGCAAAAACGCAGCGGTAAGGGACTCGCCATAAGAGAAAAAGGTGTTGGAAATCACGATCAACAGCATGGCTACCACCACCTGTCCGGGCGAGGCCCAAGCCAGCGCCGCGGTGCTGATGACGCAGCCAATGGTGGCCCAAGCCAGCAGCTTCTTTTTGGCCGCCCAACGGTCCGCCCAAGCGCCCAAACCGGGCATGGTCAGCATGACAATGGCGTAAGACAGGCTGAGGGCCGAGGTCCAAGCCAAGGTGGCCCAAGCGGCGCCGTCGGCGATGCCGCCCACAAAGTAGGCGGCGAACACAGCCGTAATGACTACAGTGGTGTAGCCTGAGTTGGCAAAGTCGTACATGGCCCAACCAAAGACTTCGCGTTGGCGAACCCCGGGGTTCAGTGCGTCAGCAGGAAAAAGCGCCATGGACGAAGTCTAGGCCCATCGCATCAATGCAAGTGGCGGGGCCGACGCCCGCCACCTCCGTGGCCGCCTTGCGGCCCCGGGCCCATACCGCCACGTGGCGGTTTTCCCAGCTCCAAGGAATTCACCAAGTCTTCAAAGCGCTGTCCAAAGAGCTTGTCAATTTCACTCACTACGCCGCCCAGCTCAGCGCCATCAAAATGACGCTCCATGAGGCTGACTACGTCTTGCACCAACAGGTCGCGCTGCGCTTGCATGATGGATGCGGGGTCTGGCCCCACAAACAAAATCAAAAAATCGTCTCGCGACTCACTGCCGCGCTCTTCATCTTCTTCGTCGTATTCGGTGTCGTAAAAGGTAACTTCGATTTGGGCACCCGCAGCAGACACTTCATTGATGTTCATGCACATATCATCCAGAACTTGGCGAAAAGCCTCGTTGCCGCGCACGGTCCAACACAGCTGCAGGCGGTGCTCTTTGTCGTCAAATCGAATGCCTGGCTCTTCTTCGTAGAGGCTGTGTGCGCCCTCGGTCAACGAGCGGGCGCCGGCGTATTTCCAAAGGGGTTTGAGCGCCTCTTGCACTGCTTTGAGGTCCACATCGGTGCGGAGCAAGACGTCACCATGAACGTGAATTTCAAAAGGCGTGTTGTATGAACTCATGTTGTCTTCATTCGATGGTGCCCCGAGCCGGAATCGAACCGGCACGCCCTCTCTCGAGAAGCGGCGGATTTTAAGTCCGCAGTGTCTACCACTTTCACCATCGGGGCCGTGCGACTGCTCGCAACTTGGTACCGCCCTAGTTTAACAGCCCGGCACAGAGCGTTTGGCTTTTGGGTTGGCTTTGCCTGATGTCGATATATCGCCCGCCCCTTTTCTA
>CANGEG010000004.1 GCA_947452725.1 Comamonadaceae bacterium
AGCCTCACACCCGGGCGCCCTGTTGTCGCTGCTGAATTTGGTGGATGTGTCGCAAGTGGTGTTTGGCACCGACTTCCCTTACCGCACTTCGCTGGACCATGTGAAAGGCCTGATGGCCATGGGCTTCAGTCTGAACGACCTCACCGCCATTGAAAGCCGCAACGCGCAGCGCCTCTTGGGTCGCGCTTGAAGTAAACCCCTATGACTTTGAATCTGCGGGCTAAGCGTCTGGCGGCGCAGCCGTAGAGCCGCGCACCCTGAGTTGCGGCGGCAGCATCACCGTGGCATCCTGGCTACCTGGGCGTTCGCGCAGCGCATCAAGCAGCAAGCGCGCGGACTTGAAACCCATTTCATAGTGCTGGATGCGCACCGAGGTCAGGGGCGGATTCACCTGGTCGAGCAGCGGCATGTCGTTGTGCCCGACGATGGAGATGTCGATCGGCACATTTAAGCCCGCTGCGCGCAAAGTCTGCATGGCCCCCAAGGCAATCAAATCGTTGGCCGCCACGATGGCGGTGAAGGGGTGGCTTTGACGCAAGGCCAGCAGTTGCTGCATGGCCTGCTCGCCGCTTTCAATCGCATAGGCTTTGGCCATCACCACCTGGGCGGGGGTCAGCCCATGGTTGTGCAGGGCCTGCACATATCCCACGCGCCGCGCCATGCCGGTGGACAGACTTTCAGGTCCGGCCAAATGGGCGATATGCCGATGGCCCAAGGCCACCAAATGGTCCACCGCCAGGCGCATGCCCAGCATGTCGTCGCTGATGACGGCGGGCAAATGGCCGCGCCCATCGGTGCGGTTGATCAACACAATGCGCGCGCCACTTTGGCGCAATGTCTGCAGCCACAAATCATCGCGCGTGGCCGTAGCCACCAAAAAGCCTTCCACCCTCTGCGCTTGCATGCGGTCCACCGCTTGCTCAATGGCGTGGCCCCGCCGTTCAGGGCGCGAGGTGTTGGCCAACAGCGCAAAGTAGCCCTCCTCGTCCAAGGCGTCCTCAATGCCGCGCAAGATGGGCGGGAACACCGGGTTAGTGATGTCTGGCAACAAGACGCCAATGGTCTTGGAGCGTCCGCGACTCAAAGCGGCGGCTGCGTGGTTGGGCCTGTAGCCGAGGGTTTTGGCCGCCGTCTCTATTCGCAGCAACAAATCGGCTTTGACCAATTGGCGCCGCGCCGGGTCCATGGCGCGCGAAACGGTGGACTTGTGCACACCTAAGTGCTGCGCTACATCTTGTAGGGTGGGGTTGGACGTGCGCTTCATAGGGCCATTTTATTGCAACCGGTCTCTTTTATTTTCTAAGGGTAAATCAGAATACCAAACCTTAAATCACCCCATAAAATTGCAACCGGTTGCAAACACTAAGGCCATTTCATGACTGCCGCACATCCCTCCGCTCGCTTCCCCTCCACGCCTGAAAGCATCTTGCCCTTCGTGCTCGAGGTGATGCAGCGCACCCCCGATCCACGCCTACGCACCTTGCTGGTCTCACTGAGCCAGCACATGCACCAATTCGTCATCGACAACAAAGTCACCGAGCTGGAGTTTGAGCGTGCGGTGGCTTTCTTGATTGGAATCGGTCAAGCCACGGGGGAAACAAAAAACGAAGTCATCTTGGCGATGGATTTGTTCGGTGTATCCACTCTGGTCGCCATGCAAAACAATCCACCTGGTCACGACGCCGAGTCGTCCACCGCGGGGTTGCTGGGCCCTTTTTGGCGCGAGCATGCGCCCGTATGCCAACCCGGCGACAGCATTGTTCGCTCGGCCACACCCGGCATTCCCATGGAAGTGCGAGGCGTTGTCTACGACGCCCATGGCCAGCCCGCGGCTAACGCCAAAGTGGACGTTTGGCAAGCCTCGCCTGTGGGCTTGTACGAAAACCAGGACCCAACCCAAGCCGACATGAATTTGCGCGGCTTGTTCACCACCGATGCACAGGGCCGTTACTTCATGCGCACCGTGTGCCCCTCAGGCTACCCGGTGCCAACCGACGGCCCCTGCGGTGAATTGCTCAATGCGCAATTGCGCCACCCCAACCGGCCTGCCCATTTGCATTTCATGGTTTCCAGCCCAGGGCACAAAGTACTGGTTACCCAGGTGTTTGCTGACGACGACGTTCACCTTACCAGCGACCCGGTGTTTGGGGTGACCGCTCCTCTGGTAGGCCGCTTTGCCAAACACACGAACGGCGCCGAGACCACGGCGCAGCTGGAACAAGACTTTCATTTGGTACCCGGTGAGATGGTGTTCCCGCACCCCCCCATCCCTTAATTACACGCCAGAGTGCTTGCCTGGCCTCGGGCTAAATTCAGCCTCAATCCGGCCTAAACCCGGCCTGACTCGCGCCTGATTCATCTCTAGCCTCATCGCCAGCTTCATTAGCTGATTCATTTCACATTTCAAACCGACAAGGACCGCATGACTTCCACCTTCGAACCCACTGAGTCGCTGACAGGGCGAATCGCCGTGATCACCGGTGGCACAGGCGCCATTGGCTTGGCCAGTGCGCGCCGCCTGGCCCAACTGGGCGCACGCTGCGTGTTGATTTACCACTCCGAGTTGCCCGAAGCTGCAGCCGCCAAAGCCGCGGCCCTTCCCGGCTCGGGGCATTTGACTTTGAAAGCGCAAATCACCGACAGCGCCTCTTTGCAAGCCGCGGCCAGTCAAGTGGCAGCGCAATGCGGCGTGGTGCACATTTTGATCAATAGCGCCGGTTACACCAAGGCTGTCCCTGCGGCCGACTTGGACGGTTTGAGCGACGACTTGATTGACGATATTTTGAAGGTCAACTTCCGCGGCGTGATCGCCACGATACGCGCCTTCATGCCGCTGCTGAAAAAATCCGAAGACGGTTTGATCGTGAACATTTCATCAATTGCCGGCTTCACCGGCACGGGCAGCAACTTGGCCTATGTGGCCGCCAAAGCCAGTATTGACGTGGTAGGCGATGCCTTGGCCAAAGCCTTTGCACCGCACGTGCGCGTGATCTCGGTCTCGCCTGGCGTGGTGGATTCGGGCTTTGTGCCCGGGCGCGGCGCGGATTTCAATGAGAAAGCCGCCGCCACCATTCCACTGCGCCGTATTGGCACGGTAGACGATGTGGCCGCCGTGGTCCAAGCCTGCGCGACCACCATGCGCTATGTCACCGGCACCCGCATTGTGGTGGACGGTGGGCGTCATCTTTGATCTCCTTAGAGTTTCCTATGAGCAACAAAACCTTTCTCACCTGCGCCGTCACCGGCAACATCACCACGCCCGATCAAACCCCGCATTTGCCAGTCACACCCACGCAAATTGCCGATGAATGTTTGGCTGCAGCCGAAGCGGGAGCGGCGGCCGTGCATATCCATGTGCGCGACCCGCACACCGGCAAACCGTCCATGGAGTTGGAGCTGTATCGCGAAGTGTTTGACAAGGTGCGCCGCGCCAACCCTGAACTCATCATCAACCTCACCACAGGACCCGGCGGACGCTTTGTGCCCAGTGTAGAGGACCCACGCGTGGCAGCGCCCGGCTCGACCTTGGTACAACCTCAATTGCGGGTGGAACATGTTCGCGTGCTCAAACCCGATGTCTGCTCGCTGGACCTGAACACGATGAACTCGGGCGGGGACGTGGTGATTAACACACCGCGCAATGTACGCATCATGGCCAAGATCATGCGCGAAGCGGGTGTAAAACCCGAGTTGGAAATTTTCGACTCCGGCGACATGCACTTGGCCCGCGATCTGATAGCTGACGGCACCTTAGACGGCCCAGGCATGTGGACCTTTGTAACCGGAGTGAAGTACGGATTCTCACCCTCCCCCGAAACCCTGCTTTATGCCCGAAGCCTGCTGCCAACAGGCGCCATTTGGTCGGCCTTTGGCATTGGCCGCTTTGAATTCCCCATCGTCGCGCAAGCCTGGCTGGCCGGTGGCCATGTGCGCGTGGGCATGGAAGACAACATCTACTTAGAAAAGGGCGTGCTGGCCCAGAGCAACGCGCAGTTGGTGAGCAAAGCCAAGCGCATCGTTGAAGACTTGGGCGGCGCGTTGGCCAACCCACGCGAAGCCCGCGCCATGCTCAATTTGCCTGGCCGCGCGTAAACACCACAAGGATTGCCGAACATGTCTCAAACTGAATTTCACGCCGTGCGGGTGAACAACAAAGCCGCATCGATTGACACGCTCGCACCCAGCATCGAACCCCAAACCCCGCCCACTCTTCAGGCCGGTGAAGCCTTGGTGCGCGTGCGAAGCGCGGGCGTGAATCCGAGTGATGTCAAAGCCGCTTTAGGCATCATGCCGCAAGCGGTTTTCCCCCGCATCCCTGGCCGTGACTTTGCGGGCGTGGTAATGGAAGGGCCGAGCGACTGGATCGGCAAAGAAGTATGGGGATCGGGCGGCGACATAGGCATCACACGCAACGGCTCGCATGGCGCTTGGCTGGTACTGCCGCAAGCTGCGCTGCGTGAGAAACCGCAGAACCTGAGCTTTGAAGAAGCCGGCTCAGTGGGTGTGCCGTTCATCACTGCATATGAAGGTTTCAGGCGCAGCGGCATGCCCCAAAGCGGTCAAACCGTGGCCGTAATGGGCGCTAACGGAAAGGTCGGTCAAGCGGCGGTGCAACTGGCTGCACAAGCCGGCGCGCAAGTCATTGCAGTGCGCCGGGGCGGCGGCGAATGGGACGGGCCCACACCCGGCGTGCTCTGCGTGGACGCAAGCTCGCAAGACGTGGCCGCTCGCATCCGAGAGCTCAGTGATGGCAAAGGCGCGCACATTGTCTTCAACACAGTGGGCAGCCCTTACTTTGAAACAGCTAACAAGGCAATGGCCAAAGGCGCCGCGCAAATTTTCATCTCCACCTTGGACCGCGCAGTACCGTTTGACATCTTCACCTTCTACCGCGGCATGCACACCTACGTGGGCATCGACACCTTGGCACTCAATTGCATCGAAACCAACGAGCGCATGGAGGCGATGCGTGCAGGCTTTCAAGCAGGCACCTTAAAGCCCTTTAGCGTAACCACTGACGCGGTGTTCTCCCTTGACCAGGCGCTGGCGGTTTACCGCGAAGTCTTAAGCGGCGCCAGCCGCCGAGTGGTCTTCAACCCCTAAGCACCGAAACCCTGAAGGCACACCATGAATGTCACCCGATTGAACCAAGCGCCCGAATATGTGGCGCCCAACCATTTCGACATGCAGTGTTTGCGACTGCAAGGGCGCGAGGCCGGCCCCGCCGAGCAACTGTGGATAGGGATGTCCATCTTGCAGCCTGGCGGCCACACCACACTTGACGACTCTCCAATTGAAAAACACTACGTTCTACTGCAGGGTGAACTGACGCTGGTCAGCGAACTCGATGGCGTGGAAACCCGTGAGGTACTGCGTACTTGGGATTCTTGCCGGTTCGCCCCTGGCGAGAAACGCCAAATCATTAACCACACCGCGCAAGAAGCGCGCATTTTGTTGGCCATGCCTTTTGCGCCACCTGCGGCGTAACACCAAGTCCAAGCAGCAGTAGCTTCTAATTTAAAAATACTCGGAGACAAAACCATGCATCACCCACACGTTACACGTCGACAGACCTTGCAATGGGCCGCCAGCTTGGCCGCAGGCGCAGCTTTGCCCAGCATGGCGCAATCGGGTTGGCCCAAGGACAAAGCCATTACCTTCATCGTGCCCTTCACCGCAGGCAGCGGCACCGATGTGATGGCGCGCGCCGTGGCTGAAAAACTGGCCCCTTTGTTGGGCGCTCAAATCGTGATCGACAACAAAACCGGTGCGGGCGGTACCGTTGGCGCAGCCCTGGTGGCCAAGGCCCCGGCTGATGGCTACACCCTGTTGGTGCACAGCTCAGGCCATGTGGTCAATCCTGCGCTCTACCCCAAACTGAGCTACGACACACTCAAAGACTTTGACGGTGTGAGCCCATTGGCCAGCTTGCCCAATGTGATCGTGGTATCTCCCAGCAAGGGCTACAAAGATGTGGCCGATTTGGTTGCCAAAGCCAAAGCCCAACCGGGGGCTCTTAACTATGCATCCGCTGGTAATGGCTCGGCCACACACATGAATGCTGAAAAATTTCGCGTCGCCGCAGGCATCCAGACGCAGCATGTGCCCTACCGCGGCACACCTGAGGCCTTGACTGAAACCGCTTCGGGTCGCATCGACTGGTTTTTTGCCCCGCTGGTGTCGGCCCTACCCTTGATTCAAAGCGGACGCCTTCAGGCCTTGGCGGTCAGCACCGCCGCGCGCTCGCCCCTTCTGCCCCAGGTGCCCTCTATAACTGAGGCCGGTTTTGCCAGCGCAGCCTACACATTTTGGGTGGGCATGTTTGTGACGGCCAAAACACCCAAGCCCATCGTCCAAAAACTTCATGCGGCGGTTTTGACTGTCTTGGCCATGCCTGAGGTGAAAGACCGACTGGAAAAACTGGGGGCCACCGCCATGCCGATGCAGCAAGAGGCTTTTGAGAAATACCTGGACGATGAAACCCATGCCGCTGCACAGTTGGTGAAGGCAGCAGGGATTCGAATTGAGTAACAAAACAGTGAATCACCTCAGATGAAAGTTTGAGGCCATCCGCTCAATCGTAACGCTGGCCCTGCGCAAGTAATTCTGGCGTACCAATCACCGCGTTCAACCCATCAAAGTCGAGCATCTTATTTTGCCAAGGCAATGTGGTTTGGTGCTGGTGCAGACTGGCGTAATAGCCTTGTAGAGTGTGCGCCACGGCGCGTGCTGTTCCCCCCGGAAAAATCACAATCTTGTAGCCGCGTTGCCCCAACGCGTCAGCGCTTTGCACAGGGGTTTTTCCGCCTTCCACCATATTGGCCAACATGGGAACGCGTTGTGCAAACTGCTGACAAGCAATGTTCATCTGCTCAGGTGTGCGCACGGCCTCAATGAACAAGGCATCCACACCACAGGCCAGGTAACGTTCGGCGCGCTCAAGCGCCGCATCAAACCCTTCGACCGCCACTGCGTCGGTACGCGCCAAAATCAAAGTATCTGAAGAATGACGAGCATCCAGCGCTGCGCGCAACTTGCCCTCCATCTCTGCCACAGGCACCACGCCTTTTCCGTCCAAATGGCCGCAGCGCTTGGGAAAGGTCTGGTCTTCCAACTGAATCATCGCCGCGCCTGCGCGCTCAAAATCGCGTACGGTTCGCTGGGTGTTCAAAGCATTGCCAAAACCGGTGTCCGCATCCACGATCACTGGCACGCTTACACGGTCGGTGATGTGCGCCAAGGTGTGTGCCACTTCACTCGCCGTGGTCAAGCCAATGTCAGAGCGACCGAGCAAGGTATAGGCAATCGATGCACCTGAGACATACAACGCTTCAAAGCCCGCTTGCTCGGCAATCAAGGCACTGAATGCGTCGTACACACCAGGGGCCAGTAAGACCTCAGTCTGGTTCAAACGTTGTTTTAAGTTCATGAGGTTTCCCTTAGGGTTGCGCAACGGACTGTCCGGCTGCGGTGTGTGCGGCCAAATAGCCACCGGCAATGGCACTGAGCAAGCCGTTGCCCGATAAATAGCCCCACACTGCATCGCCTGACACGCCTCGTGCCGCGCCGCCTGCAGCGAGCAAATTAGGAAAGACGCGGCCATCGGGGCGCAGCACTTGGCACTGGGCGTTGATATCCAGGCCACCTTGCGTGTGGAACAAAGCCCCGGTGACGCGAATGGCATGAAAAGGCGCAACCAAGCTGCGCTTGAAGTTTCGACCTGTTCGGGGCTCCAAACCCACTTGCACGGCTTTCAAGGTTTGGAGCAAAGGCTCCACTGCGCAGCCAATATGCAGCGCCAAGGCCGTCACATCGACAAAACTGTGCACTGCGCCGACAGCTTGCGCATTACGGAAGTCGGGGAAGTCTTGGGCAAAGGCCAGCAGGCGGTCGTCAAACACATTCCACGCGGTCCCCCCTGGCTGCGCCAGCACATGCACAGCGGCCTCAGAGTAGCCCTGAGTTTCATCATGAAAGCGTTGGCCTTGCGCGTTGACTTGCACCGCACCTTCCATCATCAAGGCCCAGGAAATCAACGCGCCTTGCGGCACAGCCCAAGAGCCATGACCTTGGTAACCACCCAGATCGGCCAATTGGGCGCCAAGTTGTTTGCCCCACTGGATCGCGCTGCCATCGTTGCCCATGTGTCCGGCGTAAAGCGCTTCGCGCATATCGGGCAGCAAACTTGCCACCATGTCCGCGTTACCGCCAAAGCCGTTGCACGCTAATAGTAGGGTGTCGCAGCTCAACTGTTCCTGTTGGCCATCAGGTCGCACAAAACCTAAGCCCAACACCTGATCGGCGTCGTTCACATACAGCTTACTCACCCGTGCTTGGGTCAACACGACCACGCCCGCGGCTTCGGCGGCGTGGTGTAAACGCATCATCAAACCGACACCGGTTTTTTCAGGCACGGCATGCATGCGGCACACGCTGTGACCGGGGTATAAAAAAGTGTCGAGCACCTGCCAAGGCACGCCATGTTGTTGCGACAAGGCATCCATGGCCGGACCAATGTTGCGGCTGTAGGCTTCAACCAACAAGGGAGAAGCACGGCCATGGGCTTTGGTTTGAATGTCATGCGCAAACAATTCGGGGGTATCGACAATACCTTGAGCTTGCTGGGCCTGGGTGGCGGCAGCTGGCACAAAACCCGACGACAACGCGGTCGAACCTGCAGGCAGGGCATCGCGCTCTAACACAACGCAGTCAACGCCCAGCTGACTCAAGATCAGCGCCGCTGTCAAGCCGCAGGCGCCGCCGCCCACGATGGCGACCGCCGTGTGCACCGCCCCGTTCATACCTGACACGCGTTCGAGCGTAGGTGTCATAGCGTCGTTAAAAATTGGTCGCAACTCATAACTTCGGCCACCGAGGCCATATCGGTCAATGCAGCTTGGTGCGCTGCATCAGAAAAGGTGGCGCAACCATCGCTGAGCACCACGGTGCGGTAGTCACGCATATGCGCATCGCGCACTGTGCTGGCGACACCACCGTTGGTGACAATGCCGCAAACGGCCAACGTGTCCACGCCTGCGCGGCGCAGCACCCAGTCGAGTTGGGTGTTGAAGAAGGCCGAATAAGCCACCTTGCAAACGGCCACATCCACCCACGGTGAAATGGCATCCACATTGGCCTGCCCCCAACTGCCCGGCGCAAAATCCCCCTTGCGTAAAAACGGGCGCCGCTCGAGCAGGTGCGGTGAAATCATAGGTTTGCCGTCGGCATCGGGCCACAAAGTAAACAAACTGGCCGCCACCAGCCCTTGGTGCTGCTTGACGGCTTGGGCAATCGGGGCCAGCCTTGCGGGCAACAGCAACGCCTCGGGGCTGACGGTGTGGCCGCGAGCATAAGCCCCTTCGGGAGCCAAAAAATCATTTTGTAAATCCACCATCACCAAGCCGATACGGCGCAGTGCGTTGGGAGATTTGGTAGGTGTGTCGCTTAGACTCATGGCGCAATCCTTTCAACCAACAAATTGCCCAAGGTGTCGACACGAGCGCCAAAGCCTGGCTCCAGCCACACCGTGGTGTCCGCCTGCTCCAAAATGGCCGGGCCAGTCACTTGGGCGGCCACGGGCAAATCCAGGCGCGCATAACGCTGAGCATCCCACCACTGACCGGCGTGGTACACGCGCTGCACGCCAAGCGACGCGGTACTGCCTGCGCCGTTGGGCGCCAGCACCGCTAAATCAAACTTGGGACGCACACCAATTCGTGAGTAGCGCAAATTCATGACGCGAATCACCATGCCTGTTAGCACGCGCCCAAAAGAGGCCCCATAGGCTTTTTCAAACGCTACCTGGATACTTTCGCGGCTAATGTCGGCAACGTTCAAAGGCACTTGCAAAGTGTGGGTCTGGCCCATGTAGAGCATGTCCAGCGCCACCACTTCTTGCACCCGTTCAAAGCGCACACCCGCAGAGTCCAGGCGCTTTTGACAGGCATCGGCCAAGTTCGCCAAACGCGAATTGAGTTGCGCCAAGTCCAAGTCGAGCAGCGACTTGTTCAAGGTCTGCACCGCATCATGGCGCATATCGGCCATCACGCAGCCCAGTGCCGAGGTCACACCCGGGTAACGCGGCACAATGCCAGTGGTCACACCCACCTCTCGCATCATGGCGCACACATGCAAAGCACCGCCTCCGCCAAAGGGCATGTAGGCAAACTGGCGTGGATCGTGGCCACGCTCAATTGACACCACGCGAATAGCGCCTGCCATCTTGGCGTTGGCCACCGTCAAAACGGCTTCGGCCGCAGCCAATACCTCCAAACCCAAAGGTGTGGCTACATGCGTTTGAATCGCCTGCTTGGCGCCCTGAGCATCCAGTGTTTGCAACAAGCCCCCCCCCAAAGGACGGTCTGCGGCAATGCGGCCTAACACCACGTTGGCATCGGTCACCGTAGGACGGGTGTTGCCTCGGCCGTAACACACTGGCCCCGGAATGCTGCCTGCAGACTCGGGGCCCACCTGCAGCATGCCGCTGGCGTCCACAGAAGCGATAGAGCCGCCGCCTGCGCCGATAGTTTCAATTTGAATCATGGGCGAGCGCACCACCAGACCAAACTCGATCGAGGTTTGCGCCGCAAGCGACGCTTCGCCGTCAGCAACCAGCGACACGTCAAACGAAGTGCCGCCCATGTCGCCAGTAATTACATTCAGGTAACCCGATGCGCGCGCCACCGCAGCGCAAGCAATCACGCCTGCTGCAGGGCCCGACAACGCGGTTCGGATAGGCACGTCGCAAGCGGTTTCGCGTGACATCACGCCGCCGTTGCTTTGTACGATCAGCAGCTCACCACTGAAGCCCTGGGTACGCAAGTCATCTTCCAACTTGGCCAGGTAACTGCCCACCACCGGTTGCAAAGCCGCATTCAAGGTGGCGGTGGAGCATCGCTCAAATTCACGAATTTCAGGCAACACTTCGCTGGCGGAGGTGACATAGGGGTTAGGCCACAGGGCACGCACCGCAGCCACGGCCTGTTGTTCGTTGATGGGATTGGCATAGGCATTGATGAAAAACACGCACACGGCCTCACAGCCCGCGTCTAACAACGCCTGGGTTTGGGCGCGCACCTGATCCAAGTTAACCTCGGTATGCAAACTGCCATCAGCCAGGACCCGCTCATCGACCTCCAGGCGCAGATCACGTGGCACCACAGGGGTGAAGCTGCCACGCAGCCCCCAGGTTTGGGGACGATCGCGCCGTCGCATCTCCAGCACATCGCGAAAACCGCGCGTGGTGATGATGCCAGTGCGAGCCACTTTGCGCTCCAACAAAGCGTTGGTGCCCACAGTGGTGCCGTGCACGATAGTTGCCAAGGTGGACGCGACGCCTTGTGGTACTGCTGCAGCGTTACCTGTGAATGCGCCAGGCGCATTGCCCTCACTCACAAGCACTACGCCATTCATGAAGCCACGGGCTTCTTCACCACGGGTAGAAGGCACCTTGACAATGCGGGCTGAACCGTTGCGTTCGTCCAGCACAAACAGATCGGTGAACGTGCCGCCCACGTCGACACCAACCACCAAATGTGGGGCTACAGGGTGTACTGTGCTCATGATGAGGCCTTTGAAGTGGTGGCTAAGGGATCACTGACGTAACCCAAGGCCGCATCTTGTTGGCGCGCTGCGGCATCGCGATCTGCAGCCAGGCCCCAACCGCCGCCGCCGGGCGTTTCCAAACGCACGCGCTCGCCCTTTTTTAGTTTGATACCGAGCATCTTGGAGACCATCGGTGGCTTGCACCATTGACCTTCATTCTGAAACGAGAACACATTGGGTAAAGCGTTACCGCCACCCGCAATGCCTTTGGGTGAGTCTTTACCGCGCTCACCAAAGATGAAGGCCTCTGCACTTTCCTCCAGTAACTCAATTTCATAAACAGCACCCAGGCCGCCGCGGTGAGTACCGTCGCCGCCCGAGTTAGAGCGCAGCGACCATTCGGTGAAACGCACCGGATAGGCCGCCTCCAAAATCTCCAGCGGCGGAATGGTAGCGGTTGAAATTGGCGCATTGCTGTGACTCAAACCATCGCCATCGCTGTGACCCCCATGGCCGCCGCCAAAGAAGCTGAACATCACCCAGCGCTGGCCTTTGCGTGCTGCGTCGGTGCGGTGTCCGGCAATGGACAGCGCGTTGATGGTGCCGTAGGCATGTGCCACGGCACGCTTTGGGTCGGCCAAGGCCGTGGCGCTGAAGATCACATCGATCATGCGCAAAATGGTTTCGGTGTAACCGCCCACAGGGCGTGGACGCTCGGCGGTAATCACCAAGCCGTCGGGCAGCACAAAGTCCACCGCATCAAGCACGCCGGCATTGGCCGGTACGTCGGGGAACACATGTTTGAGGGCCACGTAGCAAGCCGCTACAGCTGTGGCTCGCGAAATATTCACCGGCCCTGCGCACTGCGGCGAGGTACGTGAAAAATCGAGAGTCATACGGTCACCCTGCACCGTCATGTCCAAGGCGATGGTGAGCAACTCATCTTTCACGCCATCGTTGTCTAGCACGTCCTCAAAGCTGTAGCGGCCATCGGGCAAATTTTGAATGTGCGCACGCATCAACACCAGAGCGCGTTTGCGCAACTCCCCCATAGCTTGCAGCACGACGGCGTCGCCGTATTCGTCGAGCAACCCGTCCAGGCGTTTCACGCCCAGCTCCAAAGCCGAGAGCTGGCCGTTCAAGTCGCCCCACAGGCTGTCGGGCAAACGCGTGTTGGCGCGCAAGATGGCCAGAACATCGCCATCCAACTGACCTTGGCGCACGATGCGAACAGGCGGAATTTGTACTGCTTCTTGCCAGCATTCAGTGGCTGCGGGGTTGTAGTTTCCCGGTACAGCACCCCCCACGTCATGCCAGTGCGCCGCCGAAGCCAAGTAGCAAAACAGCTGGCCATTTCGAAAAAAGGGGCGTACCAACTTGAAGTCGTTGGCGTGGGTGCCGCCTTCATAAGGGTCGTTAAACAACCAGGTGTCGCCCTGGACCATCCCACCCCGCTCTTGCGCCACGTGCGCAGCAGCTCGCACCGCAAAGGCCATGGCGCCAACGAACACAGGCAAACCCGATTTACCTTGCACCAAGGTGTCGCCACTTTGGGCATCGTACAAACCGTGACAGGCATCGTGCGCCTCGGCAATGATGGGATTGAACGCGCTGCGGTACAACGTAGCGTCCATCTCATCGGCGATTTGCTCCAAACGGCCCTTGAGCACGGCGAGCGTGACCGGATCCAGGGTCGCTGCAGCGTTGTCTTCACTCATGGCTTTTTCCTTGGCTGCGTTGTTTCAATACATTCATCAAACCTCCTGCATGGACCATGTCCATCAAAAAATCGGGGATCGGCTGACAAGCCAATATCCTGCCATCGGCAAGTTGCACGCCTGCAGGAACGAGGGTGACCCTATCGCCTTCATGCAACTGTTCAGCCTCAGGACAGGTCAAAAGCAGCAACCCGAGATTGAAGGCGTTGCGAAAAAACAAGCCACTAAAGGAAGGCGCCACCACCGCGCGGACCCCCAGATGCACCAGCGCGCCGGCGGCCTGTTCACGCGAAGAACCAATACCAAAGTTGGGGCCCGCCACCAGCACATCGCCTGTGCGTACTGCAGACGCAAAGTCAGGGCGCAGCGCTTGCAGGCAGTGCTGTGCAATCACCTCGATACCGTGCTTCATATAAGCACCAGGGGCCAGAGCGTCGGTGTCCACATCGGCGCCAAGTTTCCAAACTCCTGATGTCCTCATAACAACTCCCGCACATCGCTGATGCGGCCGCGCAATGCAGAGGCGGCCACTGTCCAGGGGGATGCCAGGTACACCTGCACACTGGCAGGACCCATGCGTCCTTTGAAATTGCGAGCGGTGCTGGAGATCACGCGGGCCCCCTCCTCAAAGGTCGCGCCGTAGCCTGCACAGGCACCACAACTGTTAGGCAAGACCTGAGCGCCTGCATCACGCAGCACCTTCATCACGCCTTCGCGCTCAGCTTGCGCTTGGTCGCGGGCACTGGCGGGAGCTACCAGAAGGCGCACGCCCTTGGCGACGTGCTGACCGCGCAGCACTTGAGCGGCAGCACGCAAGTCCTCGAGCTTAGCACCGGTACATGCCCCGATATAGGCCACATCCAGCGCCACATCGGCATAATCGCCCACGGCCCTTGTGTTGGCCGGGCTGTGCGGCGCAGCCACCTGAGGGCTCAGGCTTGAGGCATCAAACGCGAACTCTTCACAATTCGCCCCCAAATCGGTATGCCAACTGTGCGCATTTTGTAACGCCTCTTCACCCACCCCCACCCCCCGCAGGTAGGCGCAGGTGGTCTCATCCGCCGCAATCAAACCGGCTTGAGCACCCATTTCAGCACTCATGTTCGAGAGGGTCATCCGCTCTTGCATGCCCAAGGCCATCACTGCGTCCCCGGCAAACTCCACCGCCTGATATTGGCCACCGTTCATGCCAAAGCGTGCAATCATGTGCAGCATCATGTCTTTGGCACACACGCCTCGTGCCAATTGACCGCTCCACTGCATGCGTAAGGTGCGCGGCACTTGCACCCAAATTTCGCCCGTCACCACCACCCCCAGCATTTCGGTTGCGCCAATGCCAAACATATAGGTGCCAAAAGCACCACCGGTAGGTGAATGCGAGTCACCGCCTACGCACAACATACCTGGTCGCAAATGGCCGCGCTCCGGTAAAACCACGTGACAAATGCCTTCAGAATCAATCACATTGGGCAAGCGCCATTCGCGCGCCGTATCTCGCGCTATTTGCACAATGCGCTGCGCATCGGCATCTTGCGCGGGCACGTAGTGGTCCATCACCAAAACCACTTTGCGGGGGTCCCAAATTTGGGCGCCTAAGCTGTCGAGCATGGGTTTTAAACGGCGCGGGCCTGATGAATCGTGAAACATGGCCAGGTCCACCTGACAAGTCACCACTTCACCCACCGCAACCTGGGTGCGACCTGCCGCACGAGCGATAAGCTTTTGTGCCAGCGTTTGGGGCGCATTCGCCAAGGAAGAAACGCTGCTCATTCAGGCTTAGCTCCAGAAAACTTCACGACCTCGCGCCAGCGCGCGATGTCAGACACCACAAAGCGGGCAAATTCTTGAGGGCTGTTACCTACCGGGGTGGCGCCTTCGGCTTCGATGCGGCGGCGCACATCAGGGCTTTGCACTGCCGCGCGGGCTGCATTGCTCCATGTGCGTAATAACTCAGGCGGCAATTTAGCGGGGCCAAATAAGCCAAACCAAGCATTCGATTCAAAGCCCGGCAAGGTGTCGGCTATGACAGGCACATCGGGCAAAGCAGGCAAACGCTGCAAACTGGTCACGCCCAAGGCCTTGAGCTTGCCGGCACGAATGTGCTGCTGAACATTGCCCACGGCCGCAAACATCAACTCCACTTGGCCAGCCAACACGTCTTGCACAGCAGGCGCAGTGCCTCGGTAGGGAATGTTCACAATGTACACACCCGCCTTGAGTTTGAAGGCCTCCCCGGCTAAGTGCAGCGAAGAGCCTAGAGCCCCAATGGCAAAGTTGAGTCTTGCGGGTTTTGCTTTGGCCAAGGCCACCAACTCGCTCACATTGTTGGCAGGCAACGACGGATGCGCCACCAGCACTGAAGGCGAGGTAGACACCATGGTTAAAGGTGTGAAGTCTTTTACAGGATCGAACGACAAATGCGGATACAGCGACGCATTGATCGTGTGGCTGGTGAAGCTCATCAACAAGGTCAGGCCATCGGGCGCAGCGCGGGCTACGGCTTCGGCGGCCAAATTGCCACCGGCTCCGGGGCGGTTTTCCACCACCACCGTGCGGCCCAGTTGCTGGCCCATGGCATGCGCTACGGCACGGGCCATTGTGTCAGTGCTGCCCCCCGCAGGAGCTCCCACCAAGATGCGCACAGGTGCTGCAGACGACAAGCTTTGCGACCAAGCCGAACCTCCAGCAAGAAAGGCCAACCACAAGGCTAAACGCACCAATCTTTGTAATTGCATAGACACTCTCAAACGCCCAGGTAAGCTTGACGCAGGGTGTCGCTGGCCAAAAGCTCAGCGGCTGTCCCTGAAAACCGGATGGTGCCGTTTTCCATCACATACGCGCGGTCGGCGATCTCAAGCGACTGACCCACGTTTTGCTCCACCAATAACACCGCCAAACCACCGGCACGCAATTGGGCGATGAGGCCAAACAACTCCTCCACCAACAATGGTGACAAGCCCAGCGAAGGCTCGTCCAAAATCAAGAGCTTGGGCTCGGCCATCAAGCCGCGACCAATCGCCAACATTTGTTGTTCACCCCCGCTCATGGTGCCCGCCAGTTGCGTCGATCTTTCACGCAAACGAGGAAAGGTATCGAACACATAGGCCAAATTTTCTGCCCGACGAGCGCGCGCTCGGGTAAATGCCCCCAGCTCCAGGTTTTCCAATACGCTCAGGTTGGGAAACACCTTGCGACCTTCAGGTACCTGAATCAAGCCCGCCTGAACCACCCGGCGGTAATGCACCCCCGTCAGGTCTTGGCTGTCAAACATCACACGACCAGCCCAAGTGGGAACCAAACCGGAGACAACTGAATTGAGCGTGGTTTTGCCGGCGCCGTTGCTGCCCAGCAAAGCCACCAGTTCCCCCGGGGATATGCGCAGGTCAATCCCGCGCAACACCTCGACCGCCCCATAGCCTGCGTGCAGACCTTCGATTTTGAGCAAATCGCTCATACGGCCTCCTGCTGTGTTTTGCGCAAACGCGCGGCTGTGCCGTGCCCCAAATAGGCCTCAATCACTTGCGGGTTTTGTGTCACCTCATTGGGCGCCCCTTGGGCAATGAGCTGGCCTTGGGCCAACACCCATACATGCTCGGCCAAGTTCATCACTGCTTGCATCACGTGCTCGATCATCAGCACGGTCACGCCACCGGCAACCAAGCCGCGCACCACGGGCAACATGTCTTGGATTTCTTGCGGATTCAAGCCTGCCAAGACTTCGTCAAGCAGCAAGAGCTTGGGTTGCGTCGCCAAAGCACGTGCCAACTCCAGCCGCTTGCGCCCTGCAACTGTCAAGTTGCCAGCGGGCTTGTCAAGTTGGGCATACAAACCCACTCGCTCGGCCACGGCTTCAGCCGCATGCAGTGCATCGCTGCGCTTGGCATGCCGAAGGTGCGCCCCCACGGCAATGTTTTCACGAACCGTTTGCGAGGCAAACGGTTGCACGATTTGAAAAGTACGCGTCAGCCCCAGAGCCGCGTTCTGGTGCGGCGCACGGCCAGTAATGTCCACACCATCAAAGATCACAGACCCAGAATCGGGCATCAAAAAACCTGACATCAAGGCAAACAACGTTGTTTTTCCTGCGCCGTTGGGGCCAATCAATGCGGTCAAACTGCCGGCAGACATACTCAAGCTCACATCTTGCACCGCGCGAAGGCCGCCAAAGGCGCGTGATACGTGGCTCACTTGCAACAAGCTCCTGCGTCCTCCTTTTTGTCTGACCAATTGGCCTTCAATTTGCTGAACCAGCGCCCACCAATGCCCCCCACGCCGCTTGGCAAAAACATGACGATCAGCACCAACACGCAACCATAGACCACCATATTGATGCCCGGCAACTGCCCGAATAAATTGCGCGTCACATCGGCCAACACATGCAAGGCCAAGGCACCGACCACCGGTCCCCACAGCGTGCCCATCCCCCCCACAATGGCGCCCACCAGCGCTTCGACCGAGGTGTGTGGGCCAAAAGCCAAACCCGGGTCAATGTACTGAAATACCTGTACGTAAAACGCCCCGCCTGCACCCATTAAGGCGCCCGACAACACGGTCGCCCAGAGCTTGACGATGAATGGGTTGACACCAATGGCGCGCGCAGCGTCCTCGTTGTCACGAACCGCTTGCAGGTAAGCTCCAAAACGCGAGTGTCGCAACCAGGCAGTGAGGCACAAGGCCAAGGTGACCAAGCCCAAAATCAACCAAACATAACCTGAGCGAGAAGCGAACTGCATATTGCCCACCGACTCGTTCAATGGCAGCATCAAGCCCACACCCGCACCGGTAAACGACACGGACAGCGCGGCGATGCGAAACACCTCCGCAAAAGCCAGCGTGACCAGCGCAAAGTAAGAGCCCTTGAGACCATAACGAAAGGACAAGGCGCCGACAAAAAATCCCACGCCAGCGCTGACGGCCATGGCGAGCAAAAGGGTCGCCCAAGGGTTCCAGCCAGCATGCACCTGGGCCATGGCTTGCACATAAGCCCCAGAACCAAAAAATAGCGCATGACCAAATGAGAATTGGCCACCAAAACCTCCCAGCACGTTCCAGGCTTGCGCCAGCAAACAAGCGTACAACGCCATCATCACAAAGTTCAGCACCACGCCGGAGTCGGTCAAAAAGGGAATACTAGCGACGAGCAGCACAAAAAGCGCTATGGCTCGGACATCTTTCATGCACGTGCTCCAAACAAACCTTGAGGGCGGAATAACAGCACCACAATGAAGATGACAAAAATACCGACCTGACCCAGCGACTCGCCCAAGTACAAACCGCCAACGGACTCAACTACCCCAATCAGCAAGCCACCGACCAAGGCGCCCACAAAACTGCCCATACCGCCCAACACAACGATGGTGAAAGCGACGAGCACAAAGCCGCTGCCCACCAAGGGGTTGACGTAATACGCAGGCAACAAGAAGCAAGCCGCCGCGCCCAAACAGGCCAAGCCAATGCCAAAGCACATAGCGTAGACATGGTCCACATCGATGCCCATCAATCGGGCGCCGTGTTTTTCTTTGGCCACGGCACGTATGGCTCGACCCAAGTCGGTGTAGCGCATCACCGCCAACAAGGCGCCCGACACCACCAGAGCACCGACAAAGGCCACTAACTTAGGCAAAGCAATCATGGCCGGCCCGATATTGACTGTCGTGAGGGTGTAGGCGGTTTCAATATTGCGCGTATCTGACTTAAAAAACAGCAGGGCCAGATTTTCCAAAATAATGGACAGCCCCAAGGTGACCAGCAAAATGTTTTCATCTTTGCCATGGCTTGCCCGGTTGATCACGCCACGCTGCAGCACATAGCCCAAGGCAAACATGGCGGGCACCATGATGGGCAAGGCAAGATAGGGGTCAATGCCCAATTTTTCTTTTAAAAAATAAACACCATATAAAGCCACCATCAACGACGCCCCATGGGCGAAGTTGATGATGTGCAGCACGCCATAGATCAGCGTCAGCCCCAAGGCGATCAAGGCATAGACCGCACCAGTCGTGATGCCATTGAGCAGCGAGGAAAACAAAATAGACAGATCAAACATGGCGTGACTCGGCAGTGAGACTCAGGCTTTCAACGGAAAGATCGGGTCCACTTCGCGATAGTCACGTGGAATGATCACCTTGATGTCGCCCTTGACCACTTGGGTCATCAAAGGCTGAGCACCCATGTTTTGGCCGTTGACAAATTGGGTGGCGCCATACGGCATGATGTGATCCGAGAAAGTGCTCTTGCCCAAGGCGTCAATGATGGCGGCACGGTCAGTGGACTTGGCGCGCTCAATGGCATCGCCCAGCAAACGCATGGCGGTATAAGCCATAAACACCTCGTAGCTGAAGAACAAGCTCTTAGCTTCGACACGTTTCTTGAGTTCCAGCGAACGCTTGTCCTTGGGGTTGAACCAATGGTTGCAATCGATGATGCCGTTGGCCACATCAGGAAACTCTTTGACAAACTTGTAGCTCGAAGCCGCGCCACCCAAAACCGAATAAATCGCTTTAGGTGTGACCTTTTGCTGCTGCATGGTGCGCACCAGCAAGGCATATTCGTTGTAGTAATTGGCGGGAATCACGATATCAGGGTTCACCTGTTTCATACGCAACACAATGTTGTTGAAGTCGCGTGTGGGGTTGGCGTGCTTGACGATTTCTTTGACTTCGTAGCCGTAACCGGGTAGCTCGCGTGCCAACAAATTGGCAGTCCCCGTGCCAAACAAGGATTCTTCGTGAATGATCATCACAGTGCGTGCTGGCTTACCTGCAGCGGTGTTGAGCACATGCAAATTAGCCACAGCCACTTCCGCACATTTTTTGTAGCCTGGGCCAAAACGGAAGGTGTTTTTCAAACCCCGTTCAACAATTTGATCGGCTACGCCCACGTCCACCACATGAGGCAAGTTGTACTTGGCCGCAGCTTGCGTGGTGGCCAAGCAAATAGCGGAGGCAAAGGCGCCCACAATCGCACTCACACCCGCTTCGTTCATCTTTTCCACTTCCGCTACACCTGCTTGCGGCGTAGACTGAGCATCGCCCAACAAGGCTTCAATCTTGGCGCCGCCCAGCGACTTGATGCCCCCGGCTTTGTTGATATCTTCAATGGCCATCAGCACGCCTTCACGGCACTGCTGGCCCGAATACGCCAAAGCGCCGGTGACAGGATGCAGAACCCCCACCTTCACCGACTTGGGTTGTGCACCACCGACTAATGGAAACGCCAAAGCCGAAGCTGCAGCTGCTGAATGCCCCATAAACTGACGACGTGAAGTCATGATTTGCTCCTGTGAAAAACTCAATGAAAATTAGCCGATAACTCTTTGCTGACCCATACTTTGGCGTCAATGCTGCCAACGCGCGACAACTGCATTTGATACTCGTAGCGATCCGGGCGATACAAGCCATGCAACCACTGAATGGGCTTGTCATCGGTATCAAAAATGAGGCGATTCACAGCCAGCAACGCTGAACCAATTGCGATATCCAAATGCTGGGCCATATTGGCATCGGCCAACTTGGCAGAAATACTTTGTTCAGCGCGCCCCACTTTGACGCCCGACTCCTCGAGCAGCATCAGGATAGGTTTTTTCGCCAGTTCTTTGCGGCCGAATCCGCTCGCAATACGTTCAGGCACCCATGTGGTGATATGAGAGAGTGGGCCTTCTTTGGTGAAGCGCACGCGCTGGGCTTTTTGCACCCACTCACCGCCGGGCAATTGCAGTGCCATAGCGACTTCATGGGGCGCAGACATGCGCTGCACTGAAAGCACCTTGACAGATGTGTTCATACCCATGCTGACAAGGTTTTCCAGCAACCCAGTCAGGTGTGCCTTATGAGATTTTGGCGTAGAACCATCCAAATGCTGCTTACTGGGCTGTACCAACGAACGAGTCCCACGCCCAGGCTCACGGCTAATTAAGCCCTCTTGCGCCAATTGAGCTAAGGCGCGCCGGACGGTCACGCGAGCCACCGAATACTGCTGCATCAAGGCCAACTCACCCGGCAGGCCTTGATCAAATTTGCCGTCATGTAATTGCTCACGCAAAATCAAATACACCTTGTGGTACTTGGGCAGGGGCATGACAGCATTCATGCCCGTAAGTATTCAATCAGTTCTATTGATCTGTCAATAGAACATTTAAATATAATTATTTCTGACTTTCATACGATGCAGTTGACCGCTTGGTCCTATGAGCCAACCCATAGTGAACCAAAGTGAACATGATTTATCACCCCACTTGCGATTTGCGCGTTTATTGGCCCTTGGAAATTCCACAGAGCCGGGAAACCACATTATGAGCAGCGCTGGCATCTAGGGCATGTCCCCTCCACACCGTGTGCGTATCAGCCCGCACGATGATCAAGGGGTGAACGTACTCCGAAGGCAGATCGCTTACCCGGGAGACATCAAGGACTTGCAGTGGCATACCGTGGGATTGAGCTGCGGTTTGCAAGGCTTTCGCGGTATCTTCATGGCCTGACTTCAAACATAATAAGGTGTAAACGGGTCCCAGCTCATCAAGCAATGAACGCCCATCTGCCAACCAAAAATGCGGCGCACGGCAACCTGGCACAGTCGAAGGCGTGAAGCTGCCCATGGTGTAGGCTGGCGCGGCTTCACCGTCATAGCAGACCATGGGTGACTGGTCGTAGTAATAACCAAAATTCAAACCCGCACAGCAGTATTGCTGCACATTCAGGTCATAAAGGTTTTGACCAAATTCTTCTCTGGCCGCTTGACCCTGTTTGCTGTCTTCTTCCAGTTGCGCGGGTATCTCTCGGCGGCGCTGGCTCATGGCGTGCGCATGGTTCATGGCAAAACGCGAGACCTGCTCGGTGATCGGGTGTCGCTCCTTCTCATATGCATCTAAAGCTTCAGGGGCGGCCCACCCTTCAATTTGAGCGCTCAGGTGCCAGGCCAGATTGGCTGCATCAGCCAATCCTGCATTCATGCCATATCCCGCATAAGGCACCCACAAATGCGCAGCGTCGCCGGCGACAAAAACACGTCCTTCATGCATCTTGTCACTCACCAGGCGGCGACCGACCCAGTCTTCCTTACTCATGACTTCGTACTTAAAGTCATTGCCAACGCCCAAAATTGTGCGAAGGGCCCAGTCGCGGTCGACCGACTCAAAGTCCAGTTCGTTGTCACGCAGATAGTTGTGCACCAACCAAACTTCTTTACCGTCAATGGCATAGATGTTGCCACTGCGTCGAGGATTGACCGTGAACATGGCCCATGCGGCAGGTGCGTTAAGTTGCGACAACAAATCCGGCGCACGGATACAAGTGCTTTGTACCCGTTGCACTACTTCATCGCCCACCAGTTTTGCGCCCATGCTTTTGCGCACCATGGAGCGACCACCGTCGCAGCCCACCACATAAGACGCTCGCAAAGTCAGATGCTCAGTGAGGGGCCCATCCAGCGGCTGTATCCGAAGACTGACATGGTCATCGGTTTGGGCAAAGTCCAACACCTGGTGCCGGTAAAGGCATCTGATCAAAGGATGCCGCCGAACGTGCGCGGCCAAAATCGGCTCGATATAGCGCTGATTGATGCGGTGTGGCGGCTCAGGCGTAGGCCACCAACCGTCGGGACCAGAGTGATCAGTCAGTCGCGTCTTGCGCCCAGGAATATGAATGCGGGCAATTTCGGCGCCAGTGGTGCTGGTGCGGTAAGACACATCATGCGGATAGTCGTCAGGCAAGCCCCCTGCCCTCAGATCCTCGGCCACACCCAGGGCGCGAAACAGCTCCATACTGCGGGCCGCAATGTGGTTGCACTTGACGTCCGGCAACGCATCTTCAGACCTCATCTCGACCAGGGTACAGGCAATGCCGCGATGAGCTAAGCACAAGGCCATGGTCATCCCAACAGGGCCTGCGCCCACGACCATTACAGGTGTATGGATTGTCATATTGGTATCGTTAATGCGTTGTATTCAAACAGCCAGTCATAGCGACGACGCACTTTTTCAGGCTCCCATTCGCTACTGACGTAGTCCACCGCCGTGGTGGGGTCAGACAATTGCGGATTGTGAAACCGCTGCGCATTGTCACGCGAACGGTTCACGATATCGGCCGTTCGCTGCCAACGCAACTCTTCGAACCGGACGAAAGCTTTTGCGGGCACATCGTACGCGGCCAAACATCGGGCTATGACAGCCGCATCCTCCAAAGCCATGTTGGCACCTTGAGCTAAGAAAGGTAGTGTTGGATGCGCCGCATCACCGATCAAACAGACATTGCCCTGCGCCCAACCGGTTTGGGGAGTACGGCCCAGCAAAGCCCATTTGAAAGGCTGCTCGATCTGGCGCATCAGTTCACACACATCGGGATGCCAATGCCCAAAATCTGCCAACAATTCAGCGTGGGTGCCTGGTTCTGTCCAAGACTCACCTTGCCAGTCATTGCGCTCAATGATGCCAACCACGTTCATCAACTTACCAGCACGGACAGGGTAAGTAATTACATGAGCGCCTGGCCCCACCCAGTTGGTGCCCACTGGATTTTGTAAATGGGCAGGAATGCGCTCCATCTGAACCAAACCGCGCCAAGCTAATAGCCCAGTGAAATGGGCTTTGTCTTCGCCCAGTATCTGTTCACGCAGCACCGAATGCACGCCATCGGCCGCCAACAAGGCATCGGCGTGATGCACGCTGCCATCACTCAATTTAAAGGTCACACCCGATGCGTGGCTTTGTGCAGACATGACGCGCGCATTCAACTTCACAGGCCGACTCGATCTTTGCTCGAATGCGTTCAACAGCACCCGGTGCAAATCACCACGGTGCACCATCCAGTAAGGCGCGCCAAAGCGCGTGAGGCAATCCTCACCCAGATCAAACAAATTCCAGCGCTGTCCGGTATTCCACATGCGGATTTCTTTGCCACGGGCCGGACTGACACAGGCTTGAAGTGGGCCATCCAAATCCAGGGCCTTTAAAACGCGAGAGCCGTTAGGCGCGATTTGCAACCCAGCCCCGACCTCTCCCAACTGAGCCGCTTGCTCAAAAATGTCGACCTCAAAGCCCTGCTGCAACAAGGCCAGCGCCGTGGTCAAACCACCGATGCCCGCGCCGGCAATGGCAATGCGCTTTTGTCCATCTTGACGCTTAGTCATTCGGCTTTGATGTTGTTGTCTTTGGCCACTTGCTTCCACAGTGGAATTTCAGCGGCAATGGTCTTGGCGAAATCGGCGGAGGTTCCGCCCACAGGACGAATATCGAGTTTGGCCATGCGCTCGGCCACGTCAGGCAAGGCCATGATGCGGGCGACCTCTTCTTGCAAGCGCTTGATGATGGGCGCGGGTGTACCCGCCGGAGCCAACAAACCACTCCAAAAATTAACCGCTAAATCAATGCCCTGTTCTTTGAGCGTAGGCACTTGTGAATAACTGCCCAAACGGTGCTCAGACGTAACGGCCAGTGCTCGCAATTTGCCTGACTTCACCAGCGCGGCAATCGGGCCCGAATCTATCAAGGTCATTTGCACCTCCTGCGTCAGCAGCGCGTTGATCGATGGTGCACTGCCTTGGTAGGGCACGTTCAGGGCTTTCAACCCCGACTTGGCTTTAACCAGTTCCATAACCAACTGAAATGACGCGGACGGGTACGAATAGTTGGTTTTGTCTGCATTGGATTTAGACAGTGCCACCAACTCTGTAAATGACTTTACTGGCGATGCATCATTGACGGCCAAAATCATGGGAAAAGTGCCCGTCAAAGAAATCGGTGCCAGAT
Organism: Comamonadaceae bacterium; assembly: GCA_947452725.1. Lineage (GTDB taxonomy): Bacteria > Pseudomonadota > Gammaproteobacteria > Burkholderiales > Burkholderiaceae_C > Limnohabitans_A. The sequence goes on from CANGEG010000004.1 coordinate 25,003, forward strand.
CAGTAATTGGGTTGTAGGCCAGCTTAGAGACCAGCGCAGGATTGAACACGATGGGGCCACTGGCCGCCATGAGCAAGGTGTAGCCATCGGGTGCAGACCTCACCACAAACTCGGTGCCCACCGCTGCACCTGCGCCCGGCTTGTTCTCAACCAAAACTGACTGCCCCAGCGCTGGGGCAAGTTTTTCAGCGACCACACGGGCCAAAATGTCGTTGGCACCCCCTGGGGCGTAAGGCACCACAATACGCAGCGCTTTAGAAGGCCAAGCGGCCTGCGCAAAAGAAAAGGCTGGCAAGAGAGCGACCAATGAGAGGGCTGCACCGGCTAGGCAACGACGGTGAGCGGCAAATAGAACGTATTTCTTCATGACTTGACTTGGGTTATGTTGGAAATAAAAATTAAATTTTGGCCACGCAAGCCACTAACAAAGCCGCGCGCCCCTCGTCCAGGGCTTGCAGGCACCTGGCAACGGCCGCGGGCAACTCCTCGGGTCGATTGACCCGCTCGCCATGGGCGCCAAAGGCTTTAGCCACTTCTTCAAAGTGTCGTTTTTCACCTTGGAGACGGGCTTGAAATTCACCGGCTTGAGCGGCAGGCCCATCGGGATGCACACGTAAAACCGCTTCTTTGACCGCCTGCCAACCACCGTTGTCTAGCACCACCGTCAAGATAGGCAAACCCTGGGCTTGCGCCACCGCATAGACTGATGAGGGGGTTGAAAAATGAAAGCCCCCATCGCCTTCGATGTGCACTACCCGATCGTTTGGCCGCGCCAGTTTGACACCCAGCGCCATCCCTGCGCTGTAGCCCAGGCCACCGCCTGCGCCGCCTAAAAAGCTCAATGGTTGCGTGCGCGGTATTTGCTGCAACACCGAGGGGGAATTACGAATGGCTTCGTTAATCACCACATCGTCGGGGCGCAACTGCAATCCGATTTGGGCGCAAACCCAAGCCGGATTGAGTTCGTTTTCTTTGCCGGGATCTTTGGCGGCAGCCGCCACACGGTCCAAACGCTGTTGGCGCTGCGGCGCCCAGCCCGCCATACGCCTAGTAACCCTCTGGTGGAACGCCTCGTCAGCCAAAGCTGTGACGACCTTGTGAAGATCGCTCAAGGCCAACGCACAGTCTGCGGGCCATCGCACATCCGTGGCAAAGCCCCAAGCCGGAAAATCCTTTTTGATCGGATCCACATCGATATGCACCCAGCGGGTATCTTCACGAGGACGTGTCAGGTGCGGCAACCAAGGCACGTCAATGTCCAGCAATAAACCCCAATCGGTATCGGGCAACACAGGCGTTGCATCGAAGCCAAAAAAGCAAGGTGAATCGCGGGAGATGCACAGCCAACTGGGGCTGAACTCCACCACTCGGATACCGCATAACTCAGCCAAGGCCTGCAAGGCGACGACCGCCTCAGGCTTGCGCCCCAGATAGGAGGTGATCACCAGTGGATTTTCGGCGGCCATCAATTCTTTGGCAATTTGCAAAGTGGCCTCGGCAGGCATTGCCCCCATGCGCACGGCACCATAGCGTGACTCGGGGTAAGACTTAACTTGATCCGGCGCCCAACTCTCGATCAACGTCTCTCGTGGCATCGTCATATAGACTGGACCGGCGGGCTCAGTGTGCATCACGCTGTGGGCTCGCCGCACAACTTCTTTGGCCACTACCCCCGAAGGTAAGTTGTACTCCCATTTCACATAGGGTCTCACCAACGAGCCAATATCAAACGGGTCTTGAACGTAGTGCACATAGTTGTCGCGAGCACCGGGCACTTCGCCATGAAGGGCATAAGGGGCCTTGCCCGCCATCAGGAACACGGGTAAACGCGCTCGCATCAAATTGTGCATACCCATTGCGGCATTGGCCGTACCCGCATCCACATGCACAAAAACGCCCTGGCCTTGACCGGTAACCGCAGCATAGCCGCCCGCCATATGGATGGCCACGTTTTCGTGTGGGCAAAGCACCACACTTGGCATCGGCATACCTTCTGCTTGCAATCGGGCCATCTCATCAATTAAGGTGACATGATCAGTTCCGAAATTAGAGAACAGGTATTTCATCCCTGTTTCCTGAATCCCTTCTAGAAAATACCGGGCAGTGGTTTGGCGAAAATTCGGAGGTGTCGAGGCGGTCATCAATTCGATCAGTTTTCGATGCACTCATTCAAATTTGTAAGTGCATGTTTGCTCAATGAGCTTTTTGAATAGTACGCATACATACTTTGCTGCCAAGTGGGTCAAACCCTCAAACAAGCTTTGTTAAATCAACTTAAAGGAAGGCTGACTCCAGCCTAAAGTTAATGCTTATTTTTTAACTTCACAATCACCTTGAATTTGCGGCGGCAAGTTCATATGGTTTTACGCATTTTTTCAATAATTCTCAGGCATCAAGAACCAGCGAGCTGCCGGCGGTGCAGCCTGAGACGCAAATCATCATGGACTTGTTGGCTGCTTTCTCCTGCTTCGTTAAGATCTGATCTCGGTGGTCAACCTCACCCGATAAAACCTTGGTCTCACAGGATCCGCACACACCTTCCCGGCAACTGAAATCTGGCTTGAGACCTGCATGCAGCATGGCGTCAAGCAGGCTCGAACCGGCGGACACTTGAATTTTCTTGCCAGACCTTTTAAGTTCCACGAAGTAACCCTCTGTCTCTGGGGACTGGGCAGCCGTTGCTGCAAAACGCTCCAGATGAACATGAACTGCCCCTAAAGTTTCACAAGCCTGCTCAAAAGCAGCCATCATGGAAGCGGGTCCACAGCAATAAAAATGCGTTTCAACAAACCGCCCCTCGAGTAATTTCTGCAGATCGGCAGGGGCGCCTTGCTCCGCATCAAAGTGATAGTGAACAGACAATTGGGCATAGCCTAATTTGAGGGCTTCTAAGTCCCTCACATAAGCCGCATCTTCGCGGCTGCGTGCACAGTAAATGAGCTCGGCAGGCATGGCCAGTTCACGCATTCTTTGCAGCATGGCGTAGATGGGCGTAATGCCTATTCCGCCAGCGACCAATACGCTTTGAGCAGCTGTTTCGTCGAGCCTGAAATGGTTTCGAGGTGCTGAAATTTCCACAAACTGACCCACGCGAAGTTGTTCATGAATGAAGCGCGAGCCTCCTCGACTTTTTGGATCATGAAGAACGGCAATCACGTAACTTTGCTCAGCACCAGGGTTGGTTAGCGAATAACTGCGAACCAGTCCGTTTGCGAGATGAAGGTCAAGGTGAGCACCGGCTTCAGCCAAGGGAAATAAAACTTGTGGGCTTGCTGGACGCAGCTCGATACTGATGATCCCTTTGGATTTATATCGAATGTTAAATACGAGAGCTTGCAATGTGGATGCGGACATGGGAAAAGCGTAAAGTGAGAAGCAGAGTTGTGCGCAGCACGACCCCGTGTTCACATGATGTGAAGACCGCCGTCCACCATCAAAGTGGTGCCGGTAATGAAAGAAGCTTCGCAAGAGGCCAACCAAAGGATAGGCCAACCGATTTCTTGTGGCGTTGCCCAGCGCCCGATCAGCGAAGTATCTTTGCGTTCGAGTTTGAGCTGCTCAACACTCTTGCCCGCTTTTTCTGCGCGAACCAGCTGGAAATCAGTCAAGGTAGAGCCTGGGCAAACCGCATTCACACGCACCCCATTTGCTGACTCCTCAAATGCCAATGTTCGGGTGAAGGACAACTGTGCAGCCTTGGTCGCATCGTATAGCCCCATGCCACGACGACCCGTCACCGCGTAGCACGACGAAATATTGACGATACAGCCAGACTCTGCCAGCCTCAAGGCAGGCAAGGCGGCCCGGCAGTAATTGGCCATACCCACCAGGTTCACGTCCACGACGGCATGCCACTCCTCGGCCGTAGCATCTGATGCGGCTGAATGATTGCGCATAGACGCGTTATTCACCAATATATGTAAAGCGCCACGTTCGGCAAGGCAGCGATCTACGGCAACTTGCGCCGACAACCTATCGCTCACATTGGCCGTCATGATGGAGACCCATGCACACGGAAACTCTTGGGCCAAAGCTTGTCGAGTGCGCTCTAGTGATGCACTATCGGCATCCACAAGCATCACTCCTGCCCCTTCTTGGCAGAACAGGCGCGCTGTGGCAGCACCAATGCCGGCACCGCCACCGGTAATGAGGGCTGTTTTTTGAAAAAGTCTTGGCGTGCTCATTTATTACTCCGCTTTGGCGCCGGTGTCTTTGATGACCTTGCCCCAGCGTTTGATTTCTAGGCCAATCCAGTCCCCGAATTGCTTGGGACTGCCGGCCACAATTTCAAACTCCATATCCTGCAACTTCTTGGTGACCTCGGGGCTCTTTAGGATTTTTATTACCTCACGGTTGTAGCGTTCAATGATGTTGGAGGGCGTTCCAGCCGGAGCCAAAAGCCCGATCCATGAAGTCGCTTCAAAATCCTTCAGCCCTGACTCATTCAAGGTGGGGATATTTGGCGTCGTCACAAAACGAGTGTGTCCGGTGGTCGCCAGCAGCTTGAGTCGGCCGTCTTTAACGAAGCCCTGAACGTTGCCCGGAACGAAAAATCCAGCCTGAATGGTGCCGCCAATTAAATCGCTCACGGCGGGCCCAGCCCCCCGATAAGGAATGTGCGTGATGTGAATGCCCGCGGCAGATTTCATCATTTCCATTGTCAAGTGCGATGCACTGCCAATGGCCACTGAGCCGTATGAGTATTTGGTGGGATTCGCCTTGACTGCAGCAATAAACTCGTGAACGTTATTAATTCCAATAGCAGGGTTCACCACCAGATACTGCGACGCCTTCACGGCCAGCACAATGGGCGCCAAGTCTTTGACAGGGTCGTAAGGCATCTTGTCAAACAATGTGACATTGATCGCTAGTGGACCGTTGTAGCCAATGAGCAACGTGTGGCCATCCGGCGCTGAGCGAACAACCTCATTGGCTCCAATATTGCCACCCGCGCCCGGTTTGTTTTCAACGACAAAGGGTTGCCCAAAGACTTCCTGCAACTTAGGCGCAAGGAGTCGAGCCAATACGTCGTTGGTACTCCCTGTGATAGGCACAATGATGCGAACTGGTTTGGTGGGGAACCATTCCTGGGCCTGGGCAGTGGTACTTAGCATCAAAACTGGAACAAGAAACGCGACTGAAACTGCCGAAAGCACTTTTTTGAAATCTCGCAAGATTGTCTCCTTCTATAAGATCGGTATGGCTTAGAGGCTGAAAACAGGCTTATCTGTGCTGTTGGCCAAGTTGGCCTTTGCCCATTCAATTGGATCTTGGTCTTTGGGGAGCAATACGCCTGCAGGGCGAACTCGCTGTTGGCTGGCATCCAGCGCAGGCGGCTCGATGCCTTGCGCAAGACCTAGGGCCGCCTCATGCAACATGCGCCGCGCCATGACGATCGCTTTGTCCGTGGGCAAGAGGTTTTCAGCCTCATGGTCCTGAATGGTGCCCATGCTCTCTTGCAGAGAATAGTCCTGCGCTGAAAAGCCGAAAACACCGCTGTAGGCACGCTTTTCCTGCTGAGCAAGTCGATCCATGCCGTACTCATTGTCGCGATTGGCTTTCGGTATGAAGCTGCCAGGCGACTCGTATTCCACATGAATGCCCTTACCTGCATCCATCGCCTCAACCTCATGTGCTGACAGCGGTTTGCTGGGTTGCCAATTGATGCTCCAGGCCCAGCAGCTGTGATCATCAATGGGCACCCAAATATGACCGCCCAGAGCATGGTCACCAAACGGCGCAATCAGAGTGAACCAAGGAAACAGGTACTGCGTAACGCGCCAGTAATAAGAGTCGGACTCACCGTTGCGCCGGCCAAACAAGCTCAGGCCAAAAGGCGTCTTTTCAATCTCAAACACCACGTTGCCATCGGCTTTGATGTAGTCCAACGCCTTGCACCCTTTGTGCATTGGGTCGTTGTCGACTTCATACCTGTGCACGTAAGACACATGAGCTGTATCAATGCCACCTTCCATAGCTTGCAAGTAATTCGAGTATTGAATCCGCTTGGACACATAAACGTGGTCCTCTGGCAATGTGCACCATTCCACCTCAGGAAGTTCGGGCTGCTTTTCTGCGGACCCCATGTAAGCCCAAACAATCCCACCGCGCTCAATACAGGGGTAGGACTTGATGTGCATGCGTGAACAAGCTTGCGGGGAGGATGGAACGTCAACGCATTTACCGTCTCCATCGAACTTAACTCCGTGGTAGGCGCAGCGGATGCCGTTTTCTTCATTTCGGCCAAAGAACAACGACACGCCACGGTGTGAACAGAACTCATCGATCAGGCAGGCTTTACCGTCAGAGTTGCGAAAAGCCAAAAGCTTTTCGCCAAGCAGTTGGACCCGCACCTGAGGGCCGTCGGCCAAGGCAATTTCTTTGCCCATCAATGCCGGAACCCAGTAACGGCGCATCAACTGACCCATGGGCGTATTGGCCCCGACACGGGTCAGTGTTTCCGACATCTCTTTGTTCATTTTTGGCCCCTTTTATGTTTGTACGCAGAATGAGATAAGAGTCCATCATATGAGGTTTGCCTGATCTATGTCAATTTATGATTAATCTGTCCACCTGATGGACAGATGAAGATAAAATCCAACCAGATTAAGGAGTGGGAATGGCAGAAGCAGAAAAAAGCACCGAGGGCGTCAGAGCTGTTGATCGAGCCTTAGATGTCTTGCTGGCCTTTGAGGCCGACGACCGGGGGCTGACAGCAAGCGAATTGCTCAAACGCGTCGATCTGAGTCGTCCCACGCTTTACCGCTTGTTGAAAACGCTTGAACTGCGTGGTTTCGTCACCGCAACAGGAGAGCCGCAGCATTTCAAACTGGGCCCCGCGGTGGCTCACCTTGCACATGTATGGAATGCGGGATTGGATGTGGCCACCTCAGCCCAACCCATGATGAGAAGGCTATGGCAAGAAACAGGTGAAACGGTCGCTTTGCTCATACAAGATGGATCTGATCGCGTATGCGTTGCAGAACTGCCCAGTCCTCAGCCATTGAGCTTCAAGCGCGGCGTGGGACATCGGGAAAAAATCACGTTGGGCGCAAGTGGCAAAGTGGTCTTGGCTTTCTCCACTGAAGCACAACGTTTTCTGAGCGAGTTGGTCGCCGAAAAAAATCACGCCGCATACATTCAAGACCTCGCGCATATCCGCAAGGTCGGCTACGCAGTAAGCAAAGAGGAGTTGATTAAGGGCGCCGTTGCCGTTGCCGCACCATTTTTTACCGGTGGCTCCAAGGTTTTGGGATCGCTTGCAGTCTATGGGCCCAGCGCACGAGTTAACCAAGAAAAGATAGCCCACATCGGAGCACTACTTTTGGAAGAATGCAAAAAGCTCTCCAATGCCTATGGCTTGTTAGCAAGTACGAATCGACCACGCAGGCTCTCTCAATAAGAACCTTTCGGGGGTTAGAAAGCAGACGTTTTGAACGCCTATTTTCGCGAGAACTTCGCCGTTTGAAACATACCGATGAAAGTTGCCATGGTGTCACCTTAGGCCCCTCCAAACACAGTCAGTGATGCGAGTGCACTTTTAATTTTGCCCTGGAAAAAATCTCATGGTGTTAAGCCGACATGTCCCATGACTTGAGACAGAATTTTTTGGGCTTCAGAGCCTGACTCACCTCTCCAGGCCACGATCTGATCGGGTCGAATCAGGACCAAAGGTGCCTCATACAGGTTAAACAGCATTTCTTGAGGTAACGACACTATGCGTAAGTCCATGGCCATGTCATTGGCTACAGTTTCAAACTCGTGAGTGCCAGGGGGGTTGGAGCCCAATACCAGCAGTGTCCATTCAGTATGAAACAGATCGTACAGTGAGCGCCCGTCATCGAGCCAAGCATGTGGGGGACGCCCACCTGGGCTGGCGGTTGGCACGTAGTTGTTTGGCTCATCGCGAGGGAGCGGCGCACCATCATGCAAGATGATGGATGAGTCGTCGTAACGTCCCCCAAAAGTCACGCCAGGGATATTGAACTCCAAGCGTGCGTGGCGGTTAAGGTACTCGGATGCAGCGTTTCGCTCGATCTCACCTTGCGGTGTTTGCGCATCCAGCTCTGGCTTGGCGACGAACAACCCAATGGAGTCCGCAAAGTGACGTGCGTAGCCCGTATTTCGGTGGGCCAGTGCTTGGCGCTCTGTTTCGTAGGTCTCCAGTAATGCCAAGGGTGCCCGACCCTTTATCACGCTTGCAAGTTTCCAGGCCAGGTTGATGGCATCCTCCACCGCCGTGTTGTAGCCCAGTCCACCAGTGGGTGTAAACAGGTGCACTGCATCGCCCGCGATGAAAACACGCCCACGTTGGAACTTTTGCGCAACCAAGGCGTGCCCAGCAAGCCAGGTGCCCATAGACAAAATCTCGATGGGAATTTCTGCTCCAACTGCTTGCGCAAAGACTCGGCGCGCATCGCTTTCTGTCCATGAATCTGCATCTTCCCCCGGCTTTAAAGCGGCATGAAAGGCAAACTCGGCTGCGCCATCGACTGATGCCATGAAGGAGCGCCGCTCATGGTTGACAGCGACGTACATCCACGCTTTGGGGTGGCGCAGTATGGACAGGAAATGCGGCGCACGCAGGTAAACCGCGAACATTTCCCCCCCCATGAACTCTCGCTGCGCGCCACTTTCGCCGCCCCACCCGATGCCCAATTCACGTCGGACGAAACTTCTAGCACCGTCCGCGCCAACCATAAATTTGGCATGCACTGTTTGCGATGGGCCTCCATCTGTTGGACGTATCGTGGCGTTGACAAAATCGCCCAGGTCCTCAAATGTTTCCAGGATCCAACCGAAGCGCACTTCGTTGCAAGGACATGCTTGTGTGTGGCGTCGCAACAATTGCTCGACATATTTCTGGGAAACCCGGTGAGGCAGTTCTGCCGCGCTCCAAGAGCCCGACATCGTCTTGATCTTTTGCACGGCTTGGGCCGCCGTAGGCAAACTGATACGGGCCAGCTCGTCGCTGGCGTAACGCGTAAAGTAAGCGATGTCAGTTGGATGATCCGCAGGAAGCCCCATGGCGCGCACCTCATGCGCAAACCCCAATCTGCGAAAGTGCTCCATTGTTCGCGCTTGTGTCGCATTTGCTTGGGGGTTGAAGGCAGTACCCGGTTTAGCGTCAACTAAGAGACATTTGACCCCCCTGCGACCCAACTCGATCGCCAGCATCAGGCCGCAAGGCCCACCACCGATGATGAGCACATCGGTTTGAACCTCTGTGGTCTGCGCGCCATTTGTATTGCTTGAGGCGGTCATCGGCTATCCTTGAATGAATTGATTTACTTAGGCCGCCTAAATATATTGCGCTGCCGCCGTTTGAACCCCTATGGAAAACCCTAGATATCACAACGAATATGGCTGGCGCTCGAGCAACCCCGGTCGCGTTTTAAGTAATGCGCTGCGGCGATTTGAAGACCGCGTCATGCAACTGATGGTTACGGCCGGTTATGCCGAGACAAGGCGTACACATGTCAACCTAACACGTCACTTGGATCTGGAAGGCACTAGGATCACAGACTTGGCCAAGCGGGCCGCGATGACGAACGCGGCCATGTCTGAGTTGATCGATCAGTGTGTCGTTTTGGGGTTGGTCGCGAGAGCTGCTGACCCTAAAGATAAACGGGCCCGGATCGTTCAATTCACTTCCAAGGGCTATCTGTGGTTGTCTGCATTTGGGCGTTCGGTCAACCAAGCCGAGGACGAAATGGCGCAACTCATGGGCGTGCAAATGATGCCCGCGGTGTTGGATTCTTTAGCAAGCTACGCGGCTGGAACAGACAAGACTGAAACCGAACCTGCCTGAGCCGAGCATTCTCAGCGTTTCCTACCCGTAAAATTGCGGGGAGCGAGAAAGTTGCCCCAGTTTCAAAAATTTGCGTCGTGCATGTCTTGGTTTTGAATCTTGCCCACACCCAGATGCACCGCAACTGCCCAGCCCGCCCAAAACAGCACACCGATCACCACTGAACCCTTGCCCCAGTCGACCAGTTGGTCTGAATCACAAAAGAGCAAACACATCACGCCTTGGAGAATCATTACACCGCTGGCGGATCTGAATGCATCAAAAAATAGAGCCCAGCTGAAAATGAATTTGGATTTCATAGTCGTCTCTTTATGGTTTGAGATGTTGATTAGTATACTGTTTTTTTATACAGCACCGTAACTCTTATTTAGGCGATGCCATTTTTCTCTATGAGGGCATGGCGCAATCAGTAGACTTTGGTTGTTGACATCGAAATTTATGAAAAATCAAGCTTGCATTGAATTACGCGACCTGGAAGTTACCACTCAAATTGGAACTTACGACGCAAATGACACAGTGCCCGACAAACACATTTTGGACCTGACCTTGCAGATCAGCTCGAAAAGCGTTTTGATTGCCGAAGACCGTATGGCACTAGTATTCGACTACGACCCCTTGGTCGCAGAAATTAGCCGCCTCGCGCACGAGTGCCGCTACGAGACCCAGGAGTGGCTGATCACCCGCATTGTTAAGGCTTGCGCCGTCTACGTAGAAGTTGAGTCTTTGCAGATTAGCTTGCGAAAATTTCCAATACACAACGGTTCAGGCTCACTTGGCGTGAGAGTGTCGGTTAACGCCGATACGCTAGCCGGCATGCGATGAATAGATCATTTTCAATGTGGTTTTCTGATGGAGTTGAGATATGACAGATGACGATCGTTGCTGCGGTACCGGCACTTGCATCATCAATGAGGATGGATGTTGTTGGTGCGGCCAGCAATGGGATGGTGAAAAAATGTGTTTCCCAAAAACAGGTGCGGCACTTGAAAAAGTGATAACGGTAGATAGCGATCCGTCAACCAACGACGGGACTTCTTCCCCTATAGCGGATGTCCTTGATTGAATCTATTAGCTATTCAGCTATTGCGCACCATTGAGAGGGTTGGCCACGGCAAACTGAAATGATGGATCGAAAATTTTGAATTTACTCCATCATGGTGTCGCCGGCGCAAAGTCTAAATTGGCACTCTGTTTCGCGGAGCCCGTGGCGATGAGTAATTGCGGGCAGGGGTGGCTATAAGGTGTGAATCGCAAAATCCAGAAAGTAAAAAGCCCTTGCAAATCATTGACTTACAAGGGCTTAAACTTCTGGCGGAGTGGACGGGACTCGAACCCGCGACCCCCGGCGTGACAGGCCGGTATTCTAACCAACTGAACTACCACTCCTGGTAGATAGCTTTGCTTCAACTAGTGTTGAAGCCAAGTGCTACAAACTTGGCGACCCTACGGGGATTCGAACCCCGGTACTCACCGTGAAAGGGTGATGTCCTAGGCCTCTAGACGATAGGGTCATA
>CANGEG010000005.1 GCA_947452725.1 Comamonadaceae bacterium
CTTGGTGTTGCGGGATGGCCTGTCCAGATTCTTCGCGCCCATGCACTTTGCGTGATAAAAAAAGTTCGGCGGCTGCCAAGCCTAGAAAAGCATTAAAAGCAGTGACGGTGACACAGCCGAATCATGCGTACTCGGTCAGTGTCTTCTTCATCTTCTTCATGGCCGCAACTTCGATCTGGCGAATGCGCTCGGCGCTCACGCCATAGACCGCCGCCAAGTCGTGCAGCGTCATGCCGCCCGAGCCGTTGTCGTTCACTTTGAGCCAACGCTCTTCCACGATGTGGCGGCTGCGGTCGTCCAAGGCGGCCAAGGCCGTGGCAATGCCATCGCTCGAGAGCAGATCGCGCTCATGCGCCTCGATCATGGCGGTCGGCTCATGGTTCATATCAGCCAAGTAGGCGATTGGCCCAAAGGCCTGTTCGCCGTCATCGGACGGTGCGGGATCGAGCAACACGTCACCGCCGGACATGCGTGTTTCCATCTCCATGACTTCTTCTCGCTTGACGTTCAAGTCGCGCGCCATCACATCAATTTGATCCACGGTCAACGTGTCCCGGTGGGTGTTGAGTCCAGCATCGGCCTTGAAGCCTTGTTTCATCGAGCGCAAGTTGAAAAAAAGTTTGCGCTGTGCCTTGGTGGTGGCCACTTTGACCATGCGCCAATTTTTCAGAATGTACTCGTGAATCTCCGCTTTAATCCAGTGCAGCGCGTAGCTGACCAAGCGCACGCCTTGGTCCGGATCAAAGCGTTTGACCGCTTTCATCAGGCCCACGTTGCCTTCTTGGATCAGATCGCCATGCGGCAAACCGTAGCCTAGGTACTGGCGCGAAACTGAGACCACCAAACGCAGATGCGACAGGACCAATTTGCCTGCGGATTCGAGGTCGCCTTCGTTTTTCAGTTTGCGTGCAAAAGCCTGCTCTTGCTCCAGCGTCAGCATGGGCATGCGGTTGACCGCAGAGATGTAGGCGTCCAAATGCCCCAGCGACGGCACGACCGCCCAAGGATTGGTCAAAGACACAGCAGAGGCGGGGGAACCAGTTTGAATGTTCATACCAGAACTCCTTTCAGAATTGAGGTTATTTTAGCACTCGTGCACAGAGAGTGCTAATGATCAGCATCAATAGACCTCACAATGTGTGACGAGATGCAACCGGGCCAATCAGACTTGGAGATGGCCCCCTTATGTCCTATGGTTTGTCCTAATGGGACCAGGCGGGCGTTTGCGCATTTAGACAATACACTAATGTATTGTCCGAAGTTCATTTTGTTTGGCAGGCCCCGCATGAGATCTTTACCGCGTATTGACCAAGTTCTGAGAACCCCGCCAGAATGTTTTGAGGGGTTAAGAGATTTTCCTTATTTGCCGCACTACGCCGAAATCGGCGGGCTGCGTGTGGCCTATATCGACGAAGGCCCGGCCGATGGCCCTAAGGTCTTGTTGATGCACGGTGAGCCGACCTGGTCTTACCTTTACCGCAAGATGATTCCTGTCCTAGTGCAAGCTGGTTGCCGGGTGATTGCCCCCGATTTGGTGGGTTTTGGCCAATCCGACAAACCCACCCGGCGCCAGGACTACACCTATGCCAACCACGTGGCCTGGATGTCGGCATTGATCGAGCAACAGGACTGGCAAGGGATGACTTTCTTTGGCCAGGACTGGGGCTCCTTGGTGGGCTTGCGCGTGGTGGCGGGCATGCCGCAGCGGTTTGACCGAATCGTACTGGGCAACGCCGCTTTACCCACGGGTCAAGAAATCTTGCCCCAAGCCTTTCGCATTTGGCGTGCATTTGCCATGTACAGCCCTTGGTTTCCGATTGGCCGCATTGTCAAAGCCGGTTGCCGCATGGGCTTGACGGACCTTGAGGTGGCTGCCTACGATGCACCATTTCCTACGCGTGCTTACCGCGTCGGCGCACGGGTTTTTCCCACCCTCGTGCCCGATGGGCCCAACCATCCTGAGGGTATAGCCAACGCGCGTGCCTGGGATGTCTTCAAACAATGGCACAAACCGCTGCTGACTTTGTTCAGCAACCGCGATCCGATTACCCGCGGCGGCTACAAAATTTGGCAAACCATGGTGCCCGGCGCACAGGGCCAGCCGCATGCAAATATTCGCGGAGCAGGCCATTTTTTGCAAGAAGACAGCGGCGTGGAGGTGGCCCAGGCCATGGCGAAATTCATCCACAACACACCGGTCGTCAGTGCCTGAAGGGGTCATATGAAAAGCAGTCTTTCACGTCGGATCCTCTACAGCCTGGTGGCACTTGGTTTTGCTCTCGGCCTTGCCTGGGCGTTCAGGGCCAGCCTGAGTGTTTGGGTTGCGCAAAAGGTGGTAGGCCAGCGCCTAGCCACTGAATTGAAGAAGGAACTGAGCGATGGCTTGCATGTGGGTTTGTGCGGTGCGGGTTCGCCTTTTCCAGACGACAAGCGCACCGGCCCTTGCACCCTTGTGGTGGCTGGCTCCAAAATGTTCGTCTTTGACGCAGGCAACGCCGCCACCCGCAATTTGGGCAAGATGGGCGTAAACCATGGGCAAATTGATGCGATTTTTCTGACCCATTTCCATTCCGATCATTTGGACGGTTTGGGCGAGTTGCTGCTGCAGCGCTGGATCTCGACTGGCAACGCCAGGCCGGTGCCGGTCTATGGACCACCGGGCGTGCAACGCGTGGTCGCCGGTTTGCGCGAGGTCTATGCCCAAGACGAGAGCTACCGCGTGGCGCATCACGGCGAGGCCATCGTGCCGTCTTCTGGGTTTGGTGGCGAGGCCCATCCCTTTGAGGTGACGGCGCAGCGTAATCTGTTGATTTACCAAGATGGCGGCGTTGAAGTGCGTGCCTTTGCCGTGGATCATGCGCCGGTGCACCCTGCGGTGGGGTACCGCATTAGCTACCAAGGCCGCAGCGTAGTGCTCAGCGGTGATACCCGCCCATCAGAGGCGGTGCGCGAGCAAGCCCAAGGCGTGGACTTGCTGGTGCATGAGGCTTTGTCCGAACCCTTGGTCCGAATCATTGGCGATGCGGCCTTGAAGGCGGGGCGCCCGAATGTGAAAAAACTGATGTCCGACATCGTCGATTACCACTCGTCACCCGAGCAGGCCGCGCAGGTGGCCCAAGATGCCCAGGTGGGCTATTTGTTACTCAGCCACATTGCACCGCCTTTGCCGATTCCTGGCATGGACAAAGCCTTCTTGGGCAATGCGGAGGCGATCTACAAAGGCCCGATACGCGTGGGGATCGATGGTGACTTTGTCAGTTTGCCTGCAGGCAGCAAAGAGATCCTCGTGAGCAAACGGTTTTGATATACAGGGCTTGGCACAGCTTTTTACGGCATGCAACTGGCCCCATCACGCCACAAAGATGCGCGCCAAGCGGCCCATAGACGACCAGTACAAATCGCGCTGCCATCCTGCGCTGGGAAATACCACTCCTTGCGTGATGCCGCCTGAGCGCACGCGCCCCTTTTCGTCGCCTGAAACGATGTCCAGCACCACCACTTCTTCGCGCCAGTGGCGGTAATCGTTAAGTACCAGCTCCCCGCTGTCGGGGTAGAGCAGCATGTGACTGGCGCAGCCAAAGTCCTGCTTTTGCCATAAAGGCTCTAATCGCGTGCCGCCAGGGTCCTCTTGCTGTTCATCCTGAAGTCGCCATGCGCGTAAAACGCGGTTCGACGAGTCGTAGGCGATTACGCAGCGCCTTTGCAAATCCACCAGAGGTGGGTTGGTAATGCTGCCCTGGGGCAGACCACATACCTCCCAAGCTTGGTGATCTTGCGAGTCGCCTAGCGCCACGCGAATCAATCGGTTGGGCGAGGCGTTCAGGCCCGCACCGATCATGCGCAAGCGGTAGTTGTGCCGTCCGTTGTCCATGAACCAGGCATGAGCGCCGTCAATCACCATATCCCAGCCATAAGACTGCGTGGCACCCGACAGGTAGTCATATTGCCAAGCTTCGTCGCGAACCAGGGCCTGAAGCTCATCACGCCAGTGGTAACGAAACACAGATCGTACGCCCACCACGTACACCGTGTTGCCTTGGCTGCTGAGCCGAGCAATCGATGGTTCTGGGCACTTTGTATCGGCACAGGCTCTTTGCAGATCGGTGGTCAGCACTGTCAGCTGAGCATGAGTTTGGTCGGAGAGATTTTTGGTAACCAACATGCCGTTGTCCAGAATCACAAACGAGTTGTAGGCCTGATCAACGGGTAATTGAAAATGCTTGCGCACCTCGCAGGCGCGGCTCAAGCGGTGGGCATGCCGGCCATAGACCACATACAGATCGCCATTGGCGTGTATGGCCATGCCTCCCGGCCACATGGGGCCTCCAGGTAAGCGTGGGGAGGCGCACAGTGTTTTGAGCGAAAGGGGATCAATCATTTCCACGCAGGCGGTGGTGGGCAGGCCCAGGTGCGCGCGCAGGGCGGAATGGGTCAGCAAATACACCTGGCCCGGATCACCCAGAACTGTCATGGTCGAGAGCAAGGTGTTGCGCGTGGTGCAGGCCAAGCGCTCACCCGCTTGCAGGTTCAGGCCGGGCCAGTTCACACCGGTTGCGCCCCAGGGCTGCTGCAAGCGCTGAGGCCCTGCGTCTTCAGATGGCCAGGGACTGCGAAAGTAGCCTAAAGGAAAGGGTGTCATCACACCTTGCTGCGTCGCTGACTGCGCCGACGTCGCCAAAGTGCAATGCCCGCAAAAAACAGCACTGTTCCCGCGGTCAGCCACAGGCCATAAGTGGGCAGCCAGTAGTCGAGCACCATATTGATTGCCACTTGCCGCACCGGGTTGTAGTCGTCTGGCACGGGCAAGACCCCATGGGCATCGGCCCAGACTTGGTAGTCATTTTGCATGGCCGCAAATTCGGTCGGCATTTGCACCTGCAGCTCACGGGTTTCGCCGGGGTCGCTCATCACATCAAAAAGCCGCCATTGCCCGTCGCCCAGCGGCGGTAAATTTTTGACCAGCTTCAAAGCCCCTTTAAACAGCGCCGAATTGCCCGATAACTCATAGCCCAATATTTCATCAGTCCGTCGCAGCGGTGCGCTGTCGCCTTGCAAGGCGGCGCGTAGGCTGTGGCCCGCCATGGCTTCAACGGGCTTGCCTTTGTATTGCCCAGGCGCTGGTGAAATACCGGCCATCTCCAGCAAAGTGGGCGCGATGTCGGTCACATGGGTCAAGCCGGTATAAATGGGGTGAGTGCTGTTGACACCTGCCCCAGAGATGAACATGGGCACTCGGATGCCGCCTTCACCTGCGAAAAATTTAAAGCCATTCATTGGGCTGGAAGATGCGCTGGCCCAACTGGGGCCTTGGATGCTGTAAGCCCCAGGGCCACCCAAGCGATCTATGTTTTGGCTGTATTGGGTCATGAGCCACGGTTGAGCCATTGTGTAGTCAGAGCCCTCGGCGCCGTTGTCCGACAAAAACACAAAGACCGTGTGGTCGTATTGTCCCGTGGCTTTGAGGTGCGCGACCAGCCGGCCCACCTGGTAGTCCATGGCTTCGGCCATTGCGGCATAGACCTCCATGCGCCGTGCTTCATAGCGCTGGGTCGGCGAGTCTTGCGCGTCCCAATTCCGGGTGGTGGGCAAGGTGACCATGGCGATGTTGGCTGGCACCAGCCCCAAGGCGACGGCGCGGTCGCGCCGTGCTTGGCGCAAGGCGGTCCAGCCCTGATCGTAACGGCCTTTGTATTTGGCAATGAACTCAGCGGGCGCTTGCACCGGCACATGATTGGCCTGGAAACCGACATAGGCCATGAAAGGTTTGGCGCTGGCTTGGTCTTGATCGAGGTAGCCAATCATCCGGTCCACAAAGTACTCGGACGAATAAAACTTTTTCGGCATCACTGCGCTGTGGCCGTCCTCGTACCAATACACCTTGTCGTTATGAGGCAAGTAACGTTGTGACGGGTCCCAGTTGTCAGAGCCTGTGTCGCCTTGCACAATTGAGCGGTCAAAGCCGCGTTGCGGAGGCAGGTTGCTCGGCTCGGAGCCCACATTCCATTTGCCGGTGATGTAGGTGCGGTAACCGTCGTCTTTCAACAGACTGGAAACGGTCACCACCCGTTGAGTGAGTGAGCCTTGGTAGGCCGGGCTGCTCAGGTGGGCACGCGGTGTGCTCTCGCGCAAATTGCCAATACCCGCGCGGTGACTCTCCACCCCCGTCAACAGCATGGAGCGCGTGGGTGAACAAGAAGCTGCGGTGTGGAAGTTGGAAAAGCGTACGCCCCGTTGCGCCAAAGCGTCTAGGTGCGGGGTAGCGATCTCGCCGCCGAAAGCGCCCAGGTCACTGAAGCCCCAATCGTCGGCGACCAAGATAACAATGTTGGGTCTTTGGCCTTGGGCTGCATGGGCTTTGCTTAGTGCTGCACCCGCACTCGCACCCGTCGTGGCGGATAAGGCCATGGTGGCGCTGAGTGACAGAGACAGGCACCAGCTTTTAATAAGGCGCTGGCGACAGGGCGCTGGACGTAGCTTGTTGTGCTTAATCATGATGTTCTTTGGCGGTATCTGCCGCATCGGCCAAAGGCTTCCAATGCAACAAGCCAAATAACAGCGTCAACAATATGCTGAGTGCGACCGGCCCTTTGTATGAACGCACATGCTTGAATACAAACGCCAGCTCCAAGGCATGAATAAATACCAAAATCAAAGCTGCTCGCGTTGGGTCAAAAGGCCAGTCTACAGCCATGGGCCACAAAGCGTGGGCAAGGCCAAGACAGAGCAGCGTCAAGCAGGCACATTTGGAAATCAAAACAACAACAGGGTTCATGAGAATCTTTTATTTTCTTTGTCAAATGCAGGAGCAGCTGGCAATGAGGTACTTTGGTGCAAGGCCATATCTACCGCCGCCATGCGGTCTTGTCCCCACACGGCAGTGTCGCCCACCTTAAAACTGGGCACCCCCCACAGACCCAATCCCAGCATCTCCACGCGGCTGGCTTCGGCGCTTATACGCCAGGCGTCGTCTTGCAATGCGGCGCAGACCTCAGGCCAAGCCAGCCCGGCCCGCGTGGTGATATGGCGCAGGCCTTTGTCGCTGCCAGCGTTGAGGCCTTCGGCCCACACCCCTTGCATGAAGGACAGTACGTAGGCCTGGCCCACGCCTCGGGCTTCGGCCAAAGGCATCAACGCCAAGCCACGCTCCGTCGGTTTGCCTACAGGGTCGCACACACGCCCAAACGGCACGTTTAAACGGCGTGCTTCGCGAGCCGCATCAAGGCTGATGTACATGCGTTTGCTTTTCGGCACGGCCAGTCCGCGCATGACCATGGGCAATACATAACGTAACCGTACCTGAATGTTAGTGCCCTTTGTTAGAGCAAACAGGCGGTGCGCAGCAATGGCAGAGTAAGGACTGCGGAAGGAAAAATAAAAATCAACGCTGCTTCCCGGTGCCGCTTGCTCCCAATGGGTTGCTGCCTCGGGCTCGAACATAAAGCCCTTGGTGTCAGCACGCGCAGCGCCCAAGGCTTGCAAGCGTTCCTCCAAATGGTGCAACCGGTCTAGGCCCCAGTACCACTCACCTGCGTAGTACAGCATGCTGCCGCTGTAATGCCCCAAGCGTCGGCGCAAAGCGTCTGACATGGCCAAGTGCGTTTGGACCTGCACTGGGCTGGCCGAGGGAAGAATTTGTGATGATGAGCTGGCAGAACTCCAAAGCGCTTGCACTAACTCGCTGCTGTGATGCTCAAATTGCTGTGACTCGATCAGGTGCACGAGTTGGGCGCTGTTTTTCTCAATTTCGAGTGATGTTGGTTGCTGACCTGTGTCCTCGAAGTTCAAGCCCTGTTGTTGCGCCAACCAGGCCGCGTCTCTACGACTGTAGGCGATGAGGCGTTCACGGTCTGGCGCAGCATCGGCTGCCGGTGGGCTAACAAGGTGAGACCGCACATCAATGTCGTAACGCTGGCGCAGTTGCGGCAGACATTGCACCATTAGGGCCGAATAGGGGTCGTCTACTTGGTGAAAATAATGCACCTGATGTGGCTCAGCGCGTTGGCAGCGCTGGCGTTCAGCGCTGCGACGTTGCCCAGCCAAACGCTGAGGCGACAACCACCAGGCGGAGATGGCGGGCATGAGCAAGCTCTTGAGGTTCATCGGCGAATGGATTGGGCCATCAAGGCGCTAACTGAAAGGCTGGCTTCAGCCTGACGATGGCCGAAACACAAGTGTATTGTTTGGGCACAATGTAGCACGGCACCAGGGAGGACAAGCTCAGGGTTTTCGCTATTTCTTAGCTTGACACATTGGCTTGAGCTGTCTGGCCTAAGTCTTTTTTAGGAGAATTTTCTTGTTGAAAAAAATTTTGATCACCGGTGCAGGCACAGGCATTGGGCGTGATGCGGCCTTCGAATTGGCAGCGCGTGGGCATCAGGTCTGGGCGACGACCTACGATGAAACGCAGGCTGAGGCCTTGACGCGCGACGTTCGCGTGCGAGGGCTGCCTATAACCGTGTTCAAACTTGACATCACAAGCGAAGCTGATCGGGCCTTGGCGGTGCCTTTGGCTCTGGATGTGTTGATCAACAACGCGGGTGTAGGCGAATCAGGTGCTTTGGCCGAAGTGCCAATGGAGCGCATTCGCCATGCATTTGAAGTCAATGTATTTGCCACCTTGGCGCTAACGCAAACCGTTCTGGCCGGCATGTTGGCGCGGGAGCGGGGCACAGTGCTTATAGTTAGCTCTATCGCGGGCCGTATTCCGGTGCCGTTTTTGATGCCTTACGGCATGACTAAATTTGCTTTGTCGGCAGCGGGTGCTGGTTTACGCGCTGAGATGGACCGGTTGAAAAAAAACATCCACATTACACTGATTGAGCCTGGGGCGATTCACACTGGGTTCAACCAAGCCATGACCGCGCGCAAGTACGACTGGATGAACGAGCGTTCCTATTTTTGGGCTTTACGTGATCGCTTGAAGGCTGAAGAAAAACGCAGTTTTGATTTCCTCGAAGCCCGCGACACGAGCTCCATTGTTGCCCAAATTGTCAAAGCAGCTGAAGCCCGGCGACCGCGCCTGCGCTATGTGGCTCCAAGAATTCAAGCTTGGATGGTGCGTCTGGCGCGGGTGTGCGGAGTTTGAGCACTTGGTAGCAGTTGGGTACTTCAAAAAGGCTCATTGGTGGGACAGGTGCGGCGCCATCATGGACTTCACCATCATCAAAACGATGGCTTTAGCTTTGGCCGCCGACAGGCCTTGCAAGGTTCGCAAACGCATCCATGTTTCCAGGCTTACCAGCATAGACAAGCCTTCAAAAAACACACGGTCTTGCACATACGGGGCAGGTAGCAGCCGGGTCAGGATGTCTTGCTCAATTTTCACACGGCGTTGAACTTGCAACCTGATGAACTCTGAGTCGTGCATGTGCAATTGGGCTGCAATGTGAAAGGGTGTCAGACGATCAAAAATATCGCAACGCCTTTGGATGCCCTCGATCAAGCGGCTGCTCCATTCGGTCGCTCTCAGGGGCTTGTTAACCAAGGGAATCATTAACTCATCCAAGCGTTGAGTGATCTCTCGGTAAAGTGTTTCCATGTCGTCGAAATGGCGAAACACGGTACGCAATCCTACTTGCGCTTGTGTTGCAATTTGCTCCGCCGTGGGCGATGGATGGCCATTACCAATCAACTCTATGAAAGCCGTGACGATGACTTGCCGCGTTCTAATGCTGCGATGATGGCGACCGTCTGTGATCGTGTCAGGTGGTGCAGTAGCAGTCATTTTTCTGAATACTTTAGAGCTTGTTTTTTCATGGATGGATTGTCCTTGATCACGCCGCAATTCGTTGGCATCGAGAGCGTTCTTCTCCGTAAAATCAATAGCGGCTAGTGTTTGTCCCTATTGTTCTGGCTTGTGAAACAAATGACATTGAGTATGTCAGTTAATGATAGCGCGACCGAGATGTAGGCCTTGCATGAACTTGTTAATGACAAGATAAGTGAGTTGAAGTGCCATGTCTTGGGTGTGTTATCCGCAGCCGACTTGTGTTTCTTAAGCCCGCTCGCATAGCGCAGCGACCACAACCAAAACTGATAAACAAGACCACTTTAATTAGTTGTGATTTGTGTGTTGTCATACGATGATGGCTGCACCTCAATTGCCGCTCACTGAACCCGAAGGATCCCCTATGAAAAAAAATCACACATTCAAGTTGGCCGGCACGGCCATGGTCATTCTGTCTGCAGCTTCATCGGCTTTTGCGGCGGATGGTTTTAAATTGCGTTTCCCCATTTCGGGCACTTTGGGTGGAGAAATTGTGGCCCCTCTTCCTTCAGAGGGTTGGGTCGGCTCAGTGGCTTACACCGACATCAATATCGATAAAATTGGTGGGGCTGATGGCAATGCGCTGTCATTGCAAAAACCAGCGACTTTTGGGCCTTTAACTCCGGCTCAATTGGCCGCCGTGCCCGCTGTCGCTATTCCTGGTGTCGGCTCATTTACGGCCGCCCAGATGCAAGCGGCTTTAAACGGCAGAACTGCCTCGACCGTGGGAGCTGTTGGTGTGGATTATCACCAACAAATCAAGCAGGCCAATTTGACCTTTGCTCGCATCTTGGACAAGGACGTTCAAGGCGGAAAGTTGGCTATTGCCATCAACATTCCATACGCGCTGACCTTGAAGTCTGACGCCTTGTTTACGGGTGCGACGCCGACCTTGAGTGCTTTGAGCCCTTCCGCTGGCCCACTGGCCCCAGTCGCGCAACAGGTGGCTCAATCCAGTTTCAGTACAGGGTATCAAGCTGCTGTAGCAAGCCAATGGCAGTCCGCCAATGTCAACACTTCAGGTTTGGGTGACATCGAGACCAGCTTGTTGTGGGAAAAATCGATCGATCAACTCAAAATCGTGGCTGGCGCGACGCTCGCTTTGCCTACAGGCAATTACAACTATGTGGAAGGCCGACTTGCACCCAACGTTGGTTATGGAAAGTATTACACGTTCCGTCCGGGCGTTGGGGTGGCTTACACCGCTTCTGAGAATGTGACTTTGGGTGCACGAGGCAGTTTAGGGTTCAATACTAAGAATACCGAAAACAATGTGCGAAGTGGAGATTTTTATGTGATCGATTTGGCTGCAGCCTTCAAAACTCCTGTGGGTGTTTTCGGTCCGCATATGACCGTTATGCGCCAGTACACAGATGACACAGGGGGGCAGTTGGGCGCTAACCGCGTTTCACTGACAGGTGCTGGAATGTTTGCTGCATTTCCGATTGCAGCCATCGGTGCAGGCCTGAACCTCTCTTACATGAAGACCATCGATGCACGCAACTCCTTGGCAGGCAGCTTCGTGCAGGCTCGCATTTCCAAAGCTTTTTAAATACCCTGCATCACACTCCAAGTTGCGCATGCCCAGCGCACTTGGAGTTGCTCAATTGGCATAGTAGACGTAAGCCTCACCCGGCTTGGATGCTTGTTTGAGAGTCCTGTCCAGGGCGATAGGGGCTTCAGCCAGCGAGGGCCACAACGGTTTGCCCTGCTGGGCATTGATGGCCAATAGACTTTTCTTCATATCTGCCAACCGCTTAGGTTCTTGACTTGCCAGGTTGTTGCGCTCCCCCGGATCTACGGCCAAGTTGTACAGCACATCTTGCTTGGGTCGTTCCATGACTTGCAGTTTCCAGTCCCCCGTGCGTAGCGCCAGGTAAGTATCGGTGCGGAAAAAGAGTTGCTCATGTGGAGCTTGCGTGTTCAGACCTTTGGCAAAAGGCAAGAGATTCACGCCGTCCAAGTCTTTACCTTCTGGGGGCGCTGCGTGGGCCGCAGCCAAGGCGGTACTGAAAATATCCAGATGGCTGATGGGTTGCGTGTACTGGGTGCCTGTGGGCAAGCCCTTAGGCCACTTCATGAAAAAAGGAACGCGGATGCCGCCTTCATAGAACGTGGCTTTCCAGCCGCGAAAAGGTTTGTTCAAGTCGGGTACACCGATGTAATGTGCGCCACCGTTGTCGCTGGTAAAAATGATCATGGTGTTGTCATCTAACCCCTGCTTTTTGAGGTGCTGCAACAAGCGCCCGATGTTGCGGTCCAAAGATCGGATCATGGCCGCATAAACGCGTGTGGTGTGGTCTGTGATGTGGGACAGTGCATCGTAATCCTCACGCGTCGATTGCAAGGGTGAGTGTGGCGCGTTGTACGCCAAGTACATAAAGAAGGGGTTTTGTTTATTGACATCGATGGCTTTGATTGCCTCATCGGTCAAATAATCGGTCATGTAGCGCGGTGGTTGAAAGGGTTCGCCGTCATTGAATCTGATACCCCAGGGATGGGCGGCCCATAGAAATTTATCAATCGGGTCGAAATCTTGTTTTGCATTGACCACGTGCGGCGAGTTTTCTGGCAAAAACATGGATGCGCCATGCATCAGAGCCAGTGACTCATCAAAGCCGTGCGAATAGGGCCGAAACTGGGGGCTGTCGCCCAAATGCCATTTGCCCAGTTGTAATGTTCGATAGCCAGAATTTTTCAGCGCACGTGCCAGCGTCACTTCCTGCACCGGTAAGCCCATGTCTTCATAGGGGATCAAATCGGCTTCGCGCTCGGGGTGATAAATGGGCTTGCCCGACTGAATGCCGTTGCCCTCTGCGGCAATCACTTTCATAAATTGCTTGGGGGTGGGCGTGAACTCAAAACCAAACCGGGTGGGGTAGCGCCCGGTCATCATGGCTGCGCGCGATGGCGCGCAGGTGGCATTGCCGGAATAGCCCGCCAAGAAATCGACCCCGTTGTGAGCCAGTGAATCTATATGGGGCGTAGGGACCGTACCTTGCGCGACACCACCGCCGTGCGCGGTAATGTCGTTGAAGCCCAGATCGTCGGCAACAATCAAAATGATATTGGGTCTTTTTTCTGCTGAGTTCGCTAAGGGGCTAATCACAGGCGTGGCCCACTGCACTTCTTGCGCGGGGCCGTAATCTTTGCGAATCATGTATTTCACTGCCCACAGCATCGCGCCTGTACGCCCGCCGATCGCCCAATACCCAACTCCCAGGAGCATCAATAGGACGAGTAAGCCGATAAAGCTTCGGCGCAAGAGAGATGACGACATAAGCCACTTTCATTTGCGCAATGGATTTGCGCTTATCTAATTTGGTCTCACATTCTCTGTGGAAACTTCAACCGACACCATGGGTTGTTTCACCCTTGCCGGGCCATCTTTAATGTGGCATGGTAAATGCCAATACCTGCTTTTCAGGGGCCCTGTGTCAAAGTCTTTTTTGCCTGCACTTGATCAGTCGGGCGGTTGGGCCCATTTCTGATAACCTTAAGTGCGTTTTGTTCATTACACACTTCAAACCATCAGTCCGTGGCGTCTACCTTAAAACCCCCCTCTTCCACTACAGCTTCGTCCAAAGAAGGGCCGCGACTGAAGCGTGAAGATTGGTTGCAAGCGGCTTTCAACGCGGTGGTGGACGGTGGCATCGACAACCTCAAAATTCTCACCCTCGCTGAAACCTTGGGCGTGACCCGTGGCAGCTTTTATTGGCATTTTGTGGACCATGCTGAATTACTCCAGGCCACTTTGCAGGGCTGGAAGGGCCAAGAAATCCAACGCCTTTTGCGCATTGAAGCCCAGCAAACGCAAGATCCTTTGGCCGATGTGCACACGCTGCTGGAAGAGGCCTTGGCCCACAGCGGTGATGAACTGGAAAACATGAGGTTTGAACTCGCCGTCAGAGGCCTGGGCCGGCGCGATGCGCAGGTTGCAAACTTGCTCATTGAGGTCGATCAAGCACGCACCCATCTGTTTGTGAAAAAATTTAACCGCTTGTTTCAGGACCCCCAAAAAGCCAGCGACTTGGCCGCCTTGTTTTACTTGACGATCGTGGGCTGTTTTCAAGCTTTGAGCCGACCCGGTAACCCTGCGAGGTCCAAAGACTATTTCAAGTCCATCATTTCAACTTTCTTGATCCACGCCCAATTGCCCCAGTCTTCAGCTGAGTAGTCAAACTGAGTGCTCAGGGTTGGCGCTCCACAGCGGGCATATGCCAGGCGCCGTTCAGTGCTTCGGCTTGTGGCCAATACAAGCGCGCACTGAGCAAGAAGGGCGCACCCTCATTCACCGCTATCCAGTTGGCTTGCCGCGGCCCTTCTGGCGCCTGCGCCTGAATCCACAGATCTAAAGAACCGTCTGAATTGGCCACCAGAGGGTGCAGGCTACCCAAAGCATGGCGGTGAGAGGGGTGATCGATCAAAAAGTCGTCTAAGCCATAGGCCGTGACGGACCAGAAGGCTTTGACCGGTGGCCACTGTCCTGCAGAAAAATGCATGCGATAGCTGTGGCGCCCATGCAGTGACGCCCCGCTGCTGTCCAATAGGGCGCTGGGGTACATCGCGTCCTCGGGCAGATTGGCACCTAAACCGATCATGGCCACGGCGGTGCGAATGTTGTAGTCCTCTCCGTATTGGCCCAAGTTGCGTGGCGGTGTGGACCAGCCATTCACCAGATCACGCGGATGGTTAAGTGCTTGCGCGATCTTGATGTCGGCGATCCAACGTCCCAGACTCACTGCTGTTTGGTCAAACCAACTCCAGATAATGGGTTGACCCACTTGAATGCCGATCTGCGCCAGCTCTCGCAACATGGGGGCGTCGGCTGCAAAGGGCGGGTTGACGCGCATTAACTCAGTCAGGCGTTTGAAAAAATCAACCGTGGCCATGCGCTGCATTTGCAACATGGGTGGCGTCAGGATCGCTGTAGATTTTTGCCAGGTCTGGGCAGGGGAGCGCTGATGCTCATTGGCCCGTGGGGTCAATTGCAAACCATCTTGCAAGCGATGCACCAGCATGAGATCGGCGTCGCCTTGGGTTTGGGTGCGACCGATTAGCCAGGCCATGGTGGTCGGCGAGCGCAGCAAGATCGTGCCTTTCGGAGGCGTGCCTTGCCATTGGGGGCCGACAATCCAATAACGCCCGCCTGCGGTGCCTTGTGTGCGCGTGCCCAGTGCGGCGAACACATTAGTCCAAGCATCTAAGAAGGCCATCACTTCATAGCGCAATGCATTGGGCGGCATCTCAAACAGCACCGGGCTTTGCGACAGGTCTAAAAAGGCGGTGCTGTACAAAGTGTCCAGGTTCGGGCGCACCACGGTCTTAAATTGCGCATCAGGAAACTGCCTTACCCTTTGCAATACGTTCACCGGAGCGATACTCAAGGCCGCATTTTCTCGCGTGATGTCCATGATCACTAAAGGGTAGCCGAACACATAGCCTTGGGCGCCGATGCGGATGTGATCGGCTTTCCACCACGCCAGCCCTGCAGTCACCAGCAAAGGAACCAGCAGCCAGGCGAAGGCGCGCCGCAGGCGATGCAATGGGCTTGAAGCCGCAGGGGAGGGTGACGCATTGGCCGTCATTTCAAATCCTTAGGGGCGGGGGCCAGCAACACGGTACGAAAACCTAAATGGCTGGTGCCCAGGTCTTCTTCTTGGGGTTGGCGCGATCCCGAGCGGTAGCGCATGCAATAGTCAGGTGAGCATAAAAAAGAGCCGCCCTTGATCACTCGTTGGCGTGCACCCGCATTGCGAACCAGCGCCGAATCCGGGCTGTTCTCCTCTTTTTGGCTTGAGACAGCGCGGTGATCCTCGGTGTACAGGTCGCGGGTCATCTCCCACACATTGCCCATCATGTCGTACAAGCCCCAAGCATTCGGTGCGTAGCAACCCACCGGGGCCAGGCCGACAAACCCATCATCGGCTGAGTTCAGCACAGGAAACACACCTTGCCAAGTGTTGGCACCATGCGGTTGATCATGATCTTTGGCGGCTTTGATCTCGCCGGCGCGTGCGGCCCATTCCCACTGGCTTTCGGTGGGCAGGCTTCGCCCTTTCCAAGTGGCATAGGCCATTGCGTCTTCGTAAGTCACGGTGACCACAGGGAAGTTGCCACGACCTTGGATGTTGGTGCTAGGCCCGCCAGGGTGTCGCCACTGGGCGCCGGCCACATATTGCCACCATTGCTGAAGGTCGTTGCGGTTGTGAAGCTTGCTGGGCATGGCAAACACAACGGCACCGGGCGCGCGCAGTTCAGGGGGGAAATCGGGGTGTTGTTTGGCATCCCAAGCTCGCTCGGCCAAAGTGACATAGCCCGTGGCCTGAACGAAGGCGGAAAATTCGTCATTGCTCACTTCAGTGCGGTCCATCCAAAAGCCGTCAACGTGGGTGCGCCGGACAGGGCCTTCTTCGGGATATGTCGTGTCTCCCATGTCAAATTGACCCGCAGGCACCCACACCATGCCCGAGTAGCGCACGCCGGGTTCAATCGGAGGCATTGAGCATGCACGCACCGACGCGACGACGCTGCGGGCCGAGTTTGGGGGATGTGCCAGCCGCCAGCCGCCCAGTGCGATTACGACTGCGGCCAACAATGCCACTGGCCAAAGGATACGAGCAGGAGGCCTGGTCATGGATGGCAGGGATTAAAGAAGTGAAGTTGCCATCTTAAGTGCAGGCTTGCCCCAAACATCAGGACAAAATCTGCGTCGTTCCCCAAGCCATCAGTGCGCACACAACGGCCATATCAAAGCGAGCGCTGAACCCGCTCACCAAAGGGCGAACGGGAAACACCTGGGTCTGCTCAATGGCTGCCCATTTGTGCACTGAGATGCCTTGCTTTTCGATGTCCAAAGCAAAATTTAAAAAATCTCTGCGGCTTCTGTACCGAACCATGGCCACGTAATGCCATTCCGGTGCATTGGCATCGTTGACAAATTGCCCTGTTTTGCGCGCAATGAAGATCGGTAGACAGGCCCGTTTGAGCAAGGGCCAAATGATGGCCTTGCCATAACGCTGGTCCGCTTGCCGCGGATCTGAGCCAAAGGGCGAGCCCTCAGGATACAGCGCCTGCTTGCGGTAGAGCACCGCATTGGACATGATGAATTCGCGGCCATCGTCTTGCGCTAAGAACTGCTCTACTTCATGCAAGTGCGCCAGGCTGAGCGGACCAGATACTACGGAGTGAAGTTGTTGAACGCCTTGGGCAGTTTCTTGCGCCGTCAAGGGTTTGCCGCGCCCGCCCCACCAAAGCAGAAATAACAGATAAAGCGCGGCCCAAGTTACCAGAATGATTTGGTTTGTGCTGCTCATCAGGTTCAGGCGGGTTGGCCGACCACGGTAAATTGGGAGGCGTTGTTGTGTAGCCAAGCTCGCGAAAGGCTAGCGTCGTGTTGGGAGGGGTGAAAATCTTTGCGCAAATAGTCTCGCCACAGCACCATATTGCCTCGCAACAAGCCGTCCTTGGCGAACAGCAGGCGTGCAGCACTGCGCCAGGTTTGCAGCTGGAAAAGGCTGCCGTCGTGCCACAAATTTAACACGGTCTGACGCAGGATGTCGGCCAAGAAAATGACCGTTACGTAGCGAAACACTTTCAAGCGACGAGCGTGGTCGCCGCCCAAGGCTTGGTACAAGTCGAAAGCGGTGCAGCGGTGCTCAGCCTCTTCGGCGCTGTGCCATAGCCAAAGGGTTTGCAAGCGGGGTTCTGCACCCTCCAAGGCCTCGGGGTGGTGAAGCATCCAGTCTGCAAACACTGCAGTGAAATGCTCTGTCGCGGCGGTGGCGGCCAGGTGCATTCGGGTATCCAGGTGGGCTTGCTTTTGAATGCGCAGGCTCGCGCGCACTGCAAACCGGTTGTCAAACCCCATTTTGATCAGGTGTTTGTTGAACAGTTCGTGGATTCGGCGGTGCGTGGCCTCTTGGCCAATAAAGCCTCTGACCTCGGTGGCCATTTGCGCATGTTGCTCGGCGGGCAATTTCTTCAATCCCTCGCGCACGGAGTCGATGAAAAACTGCTCTCCTACCGGAAAGCTCATCGATAAGGTGTTGAAAAATGCAGACCGAAATGCATCACCGCCATTCCATCTCTGTGCAAAAGGGGCTTCTAAATCAATCAGCAGGCGTCTGACGACAAGTTCGGTCATGGTTTTTTTAAAAGAGTGACAGGGTGGACATGGAATAATTTTTCAATACACAAGTGTACTGTTGCTTGCCGAGATTGTCCAGAGGGGTATTCTCGGGGTATTTGGCCTCGCAATAAGGTGCACCATGAGCATTCAAGCCTTTCTGACCCGTTGGTATTTACGCAGCCAATTCAAGCCGCAACCCGGCGTTCATGTCAGCGTGGATGAGGCCCGTCAAGGCATGGCGCGTTTGAGCCATTGGCAAGTGCCTTTGCCCAAAGGTGTGCACTTGAAATCGTTGGCGGCCGATACGGCGGCTGGTTTGTGTCCAGCGGAGTGGTTGTCTGTGGACGCGCCGCAGCGCTCTGTACTGTACTTTCACGGCGGGGGCTATTTTTCTTGTGGCTTGGATACGCACCGACCCGTGGCGGCCGCCATCAGCCGCAGGGCGCAGGCTCGCGTCTTGTCGGTAGATTACAGACTCGCGCCCGAGCATCCTTGCCCGGCTGCCGTAGACGACGCGTTGGCTTGGTACCGTGAGCTGCTGAGTGACACGCCTGCCGCTCAGATCGTGATCGCTGGCGACTCGGCTGGCGGCGGTTTGGTGGTGGCTTGTTTGCAAGCCGCATTGCATCAGGGCTTGCCCATGCCCGCCGGTGCTGTACTTTTTTCACCATGGGTGGATTTGGCCTCCACAGGTGAATCGATCCACACCCAAGCCCAAAGCGATGTGATGTTCAACCCCGAAAACCTGGTTGATGCGGCAAAGTTGTATTTGGCCGGGCGAAGCGCCACAGACCCTATGGCTTCGCCCTTGTATGGCAGCATGTTGGGCATGCCCCCTTTGTTGATTTTTGCAAGCAAGAGCGAAATTTTATTGTCTGATGCCACCCGTTTGCACGACAAGGCCCTCGTAGCGGGCGTGTCCTCGCAATTGGTGCTTCAGCCGAACATGCCGCATGTCTGGCCCATCATGGTCATGTTGCCCGAGGCCAAAGCCAGTTTGCGCCAGGTGGCCGCTTTCATGCGCGAGCGCGTGCCTGGCCTGTAAGGGGGCAGCGCCAATTTAACTCAGCTCAGCAAGGCTTGGGCAAATTCGCGTGCGTTGAAGGTTTCAAGATCGGCAAGCTGCTCGCCCACGCCGATGAAATAAACCGGGATCGGTTTTTCGCGTGCAATCGCGCATAGCACCCCACCCTTGGCCGTGCCGTCCAGCTTGGTCACGATCAGACCCGTCAGCTGCAAAGTCTCATCAAAGGCTTTGACCTGCATCAGCGCGTTTTGCCCGGTGTTGCCGTCAATCACCAGCAGGATCTCATGCGGCGCAGTGGCGTCTGCTTTTTGCACGACGCGCTTGATTTTGCTCAGCTCTTGCATCAAATGGGTTTGCGTGGGCAAACGCCCGGCGGTGTCGACCAACACCACATCTTTGCCTCGCGCTTTACCCGCGCTGACCGCGTCAAAGCTGACGGCTGCCGGGTCGCCGCCGGCTTGGCTGATGATGTCAACCGTGTTGCGGTCAGCCCACACTGCTAACTGTTCACGCGCTGCGGCGCGAAAGGTGTCAGCCGCGGCCAGCAACACGCTGGCTCCGCTGTCAGCCAAGTGTTTGGTGAGCTTGCCGATTGAGGTGGTTTTGCCTGCGCCGTTAACCCCCGCGACCATGATCACAGTGGGTTGGTGTTCGCCAATTGACAGGGTTTTTTGCAGCGGAGTAAGCAAGTCGGTGATGCATTCGATCAACAGGCCTTTGACGGCTTGCGGTTCGGTAGTTTTACTGTCTTTCACCCGACGCTTGAGGTCTTGCAGCAAATGCTCCGTGGCCTTTACGCCGGTGTCGGCCATCAACAAAGCAGTTTCCAACTCTTCGTAAAGATTGTCGTCAATCAGCGTGCCCGTGAACACGGTGGCGATACTGGAGCCTGTTTTGCGCAAGCCGGCTTTGAGCTTGTCGAGCCAGCCCTGGCGTGCTGGGTGCGCAGGCGCTGCCGGCTCAGTCGCGCTCGTTTTGACTGTGAGGGGGGCGAGAGCTGGCGCCGCAGCGGCAAATTCGGGTGCCACTGCAGTCACGGACAACGGCGGCGGCGCCTGTGCGGGGATAGCGGCAGGTTCGCTGGCTGAAGAGGGGGCTGTGGCCGGTGGGGGGGATTTTTTGCGGAAAAAACTGAACATGGGCTCGTTTCTGAATTCGTCCCCATTCTATGAAATCGGCGAGCGGCCTGATCAATCAACACCCGCACAAGTTCGGCAAACCTGAAATTGAATCCTGGCAAAGCTCACATATGCGCAATCGGCAATCGGATGTGGTGCATGTGCAAGGACAAACCCAAGGCGGCCATGTGGTTGCTGTTGCGGCCCAAAATAAGCTCTGCCAAGGGCAAAAAAGCTTGTTCCTCATGCGCTGCATGCTGCTGGTATTGCGCCACGAAGCTCGCCAGATCGACGGCACTAACCGCGCAGGCCTGGCCCTTGGCCGCTTTTTTCAGTTCAGGCTCCAAACCATGCCAGAGCTTTTCAAGGGCGCGATGATCCGCCACTAAGCCGTCCACCAAAGCGTCGATATGCAAGCGCTCTTCACCCTTGTGTGCACTGGCTTTCACCGCAGGAAACAGGTCTTTTTCTTCCTCTTGGTGATGCGTGCGAATTACGTCTTGAAAAAACGCCAAGGACTTTTGAGCCGTTTCGCGTGCCAAAGCGGCTGGGGCCAACAAGGCGGGTAGGTCGGCCAAGTGATGCAGTTGCGACAAGATGCCCTCATGGCAATGGGAAAAATTGGTCAGCGGGGTGTCGGGGTCAATCGTCATCATCAGTGTCATCCTTGAAGTGGTAAGGACCAATGTAGGAGACAGATTAAAGACTGCCAAGGGATGCATCCAATTTCATTGATGCAGATCATCTCTTGCTAAGCGAAAGCCAATATGCAAGCCCCTGAGCGTCGATACATGGCGTTACACCTGGACGGCAAACACGTCATCAAACAGTGAATGCACCACGTTGTACATGCAAGTTCAACGCAGTGTTGGGCTCACAACTGAAGTAAATGGAGTATTTTTCATGAACAAATTGCTTGCCACATTGATCGCTGGTTTCTTTGCTGTTGGCGCGTTTGCACAGGCTCCTGCTGCTGCTACACCCGCAACACCTGCTGCACCAGTCAAAGTCGAGGCTAAGGCGGAAGTCAAAGCTGAACACAAGGCAGTAAAAGAAGAGAAAAAGGAAGCACATAAGGTGCATAAATCTGAAAAGAAAGCCGAAAAATCAGCAGCTCCGGTGGCTCCTGCCGCTGAGAAAGCACCCGCTGATAAAAAATAAAAGCGCCTGCATTAACTGCAGATAGCGATGTGGGGCAGCCCAGCCCCGCACAGAAGGCCAGTATTTGCTGGCCTTTTTTTTCTTTTGCGCCCATGCTCAGATGGGGCACTCGCAGCTTGCGTACACTTGACTGCATGCGACCTCGTTCTACCCTAGCCCAAGCTTCTCAAAAACATCGCTCCGTTAAGGCAGCGTCATCTTCCGTGATCGGTCACCCTGCGCATGAAATCCGCATCATTGGCGGACTGTGGAAACGCAGCAAACTCAAGGTGCTCGACAAACCAGGCCTGCGGCCCACGCCCGACCGGGTTCGCGAAACGCTGTTCAATTGGCTCGGCCAGGACCTGAGTGGTTGGCTATGTGTGGACGCTTTTGCGGGCACAGGTGTGCTGGGCTTTGAGGCGGCCTCTCGCGGCGCCCAGCAGGTGTTGATGTGGGAGCAAGATGCCGAATTGGTGGCGCAGCTGACCGACAGCAAAGTGCGCCTTAAAGCCAGCATGGTGCAGGTGCAGCGCGGTGACGCGGTGAACGGCCTGCAACGTGCAGCCCCGGGAAGCATGAATGTGGTTTTCTTAGACCCGCCTTTTGAAGGCGAGTTGTTCGCCCCCGCCTTGCAAGCCGCAGCCCAAGCCGTCGCTCCTGGCGGTTGGGTCTACCTGGAAGCGCCTGTGCTGTGGACCGACGAGAAACTCGCGCCTTGGTTTTTGAAGGTGCAGCGGCACCTGAAGGCCGGCGCCGTGCATGCTCATTTGCTGCAAAAATTGGCCTAAGCAACACACAATTTGCAGTTTTAAACGTTCCTCACTTTTCTCTTGGAGACCTTGCCCATGAGCCGTTGTGTAATCGCTGTCTACTCTGGCACTTTCGACCCCTTGACCTTGGGCCACGAGGATGTGGTGCGTCGTGCGGCGCAGCTGTTTGACCAGGTGGTCATTGGCGTGGCCATGGCGCATCACAAAAAAACCATGTTCAGTCTGGACGAGCGTTTGGCCATGGCGCAAGAAGTGGCGGGTAGCCTGACCGGTGTGCGCGTGGCCCCCTTTACAGGTTTGCTGCGCGACTTTGTGGTGGCCCAGGGCGCGCGCGCCATTGTGCGCGGTATTCGATCAGTTACGGACTATGACTACGAAACGCAAATGGCCGGCATGAACCGCTATTTGGCGCCGCAGGTAGACACGGTCTTTTTAAACACCTCCCCCCACTACCAGCACATCAGCAGCACCTTGGTTAGAGAAATCGCCACCTTGGACGGCGATGTGTCGGGCTTGGTTTCGGCGCCAGTGCTCAAAGCCTTGAAGGATAAGATGGCTGAGCGCAAATCGACACTCTGAGTTTAATGACGATGAAATGTGTTTTTAGGTTGCCAGCAATCAGTGGGCAAGAAGGCCCTACACATTTCCTTCAGATTGTGCCGCCCCAATAGGCACCATGCCTGATCGTTCGTCATTTCGTTTAGTTCACTTTATTGCACTCACGCTTGTGATGTGCATGGGCTTGACGGTCGCGATCATGTCCGCCTGGACCGTATGGCAGCTTAAATACGGGTTTGACGAATATCTGC
This sequence comes from Comamonadaceae bacterium, assembly GCA_947452725.1. Lineage (GTDB taxonomy): Bacteria > Pseudomonadota > Gammaproteobacteria > Burkholderiales > Burkholderiaceae_C > Limnohabitans_A. The sequence goes on from CANGEG010000005.1 coordinate 22,765, forward strand.
AAGCTCATGACGCACTGCGCTTAGACCAGTTTGCACGCCAATTTGAAGTGCTGGCGCAAAAATCGGGCGGCGTATCCGCCTTGTTGCAACAACCCTGGCCTGTCTTGATCGATCAAATGGCAGGCAAGGTGAACAAAGACCAGGCGCCAGACCTCCGTGAGCCTGATCCGATGGAGCGTTTTGCCCCGCCACACCCGCCCCCCCCACCGGATCAGGCCATGGGTAGCCGCCCTTCGCGTTCAGGTCGGCTTGGCCCTGACGGATTCAGTCGAAGACTGTCGGTGATTGATCTGGGGGGAGAGACGCTTGAGGGTCCGCCTGTTCGGTCTGACGACCCATCCATTCAATCCGCTGTACACGTGAATGGGCAGCTTCAAGCTTATTTAAGTTTGCGCACCGTCAAGGCCTTGCCAGATCAATTGGCACAGCGTTTTTTGCAGCGGCAATACATGGGTTTAGCAGGGTTGGCCTTGGTGATGCTTTGCCTGACCATTGGCATCGCCATGGTGTTGGCTCGGCGGTGGAGTCGTCCGTTGCAAGCAGCATCGCAGGCCACAGCGCGCATAGCCCAAGGAGATTGGTCATCCCGCATTGCCGAGCATCACTTGACGGGATGGCGCACCGAACTGGACGATTTGATGCATCACATCAATCAAATGGCCCAATCTCTGCAAAACAACGAAAGCACCCGTCAACGCTGGCTGGCCGACATATCACATGAACTCAGAACCCCATTGTCAGTCTTGCAAGCCGAAGTGGACGCACTGCTCGATGGTGTGCGCCCTCTCGCATTACCTGGAATTGGCTCATTACGAGAAGAAATACTGCGCTTGAGCGCATTGGTGAACGATTTGCATTTGTTGTCCATGGCCGATTTGCAGGCTTTGCCCTGTCATTTTGAACCCGGAGATGCCGTGGCGTTGTTGAACAATATTCATCAACGATTTGCGCACATAGCTGAAACTAAAGGCGTTGCCCTCAGTTTGGATTTGGTAAGTCAAACGACATTGCCCGTGCAGTGGGACATGCATCGCATGACCCAAGTGCTCAGCAACTTGGTCAGCAACAGTTTGAGCTACACCGATGCTCCTGGACATGCGGTTATTCGTTTGCGACAAGTGAAAGAAACTGTCTTGATTGAAATGGAAGACAGCGCGCCTGGTGTGCCCACAGATGATTTGGTCAGGCTGCTGGCCCCCTTGTTCAGAGTGCAAAACGATAGGGCCAGGGCCCATGGTAATCGGATGAGTGGTAGCGGCTTGGGCTTGTCCATTGCGCAAGCCATCGTTAAAGTTCACCACGGGCAAATCGACTTGGATGCTTCAGTCTTGGGTGGTCTGCGGGTGCGTTTGACTTTACCCATCAACGTGAAACCTATAGAGGCAACTGTGTGAACAAACCCGCGCATATTTTGATGGTGGAGGACGATCTAAAAATCGCCCAAGTGGTCAGTGACTATCTGCATCAAGAGGGCTACACGGTGGAGCAGGCCCACGATGGCCTATTGGGTTTGCAGGTGTTTCGCCATCGCCAGCCTGATTTATTGATATTGGACTTGATGCTTCCTGGCATGGATGGGCTCGCCTTGTGTCAACAGGTGCGCCGTTGCAGTGATGTACCTGTCATCATGCTCACAGCACGGGTGGACGAGGTTGAAAGGTTGATGGGCCTGGACATGGGGGCCGATGACTATGTGTGCAAGCCCTTCAGTCCGCGTGAATTGATGGCACGGGTCCGCAGCTTATTGCGCCGCAGTCGTGGCGCCTTTCAACGTGAAAGCATTTGGCGCATCGACGATGCAGGACTACGTATTCATTGGCGAACGCAAGAGTTGGAATTGACTCCCGTGGAATACCGATTGTTTCAACTGCTGCTGACGCATCCTGGCCGGGTTTTTTCAAGGGCCCAACTGTTGGATGTAATTCATGATGACTTGCGCGATACCAGTGACCGCGTGATTGATAGCCACATTAAGAATTTGCGAAAAAAAATCCAGCAAGCTGCCCCCGGTGATGACTGCATTGTTTCTGTCTACGGGATTGGCTATCGCTTTGACGCCCCAGATTAAGCAATGAGGAACGCTACTTAATTTCTCCATTTTTCGGCTCTATTGTTGACACATTTACAAATCCAAAGGGAAATGTTTTGATTTTGAATTTTTTTAAATCGATAGGGACGGGCTTGCTGATCGGCTTGTTGACGGCTTGTGGCGGCGGCGCCACTTCAAGCGCTTCAACCACCCCGACGGCAACACCGTTGAGTGTGGCTCAGGCTTTGTTTGCTGAAAAAGCCTTGTCGGCCAGCGGGCAACAGGCCTGCGCCAGTTGTCATACCGATGACAACGCGCACGCCGATGCCACCGCCACCTTACTGCCTCTGGGCGGGGTGAGCATGGATCAACAAGGATTTCGCAGCAGCCCCAGCTTGATGTACTTGGCCAGTAACACAGCATTTCGTTTCGATGCCAACGGCTTGCCTTTGGGCGGCTTTACTTGGGATGGGCGCGCCAACAGTCGGGCTGAACAAGCATCTGGCCCGCTGCTGGACAGCGCCGAAATGGCCAATATAGATATAGCTGCAGTAGCGAAAAAAGTCCGTGCTTTGCCGTATTTCAATGACTTTGTGAGTCAATTCAATGTGCCGACCGTATCCACCGATCAGCAAATTTTTGACAAGTTGCGAACGGCGCTGCAGACGTATCAACAACTGGACACCGACTACCTTCTGTTCAACAGCAAATTCGACAAAGTCGCTGACGGAGCCGCCACGTTTACTGCGGCTGAACAGCGTGGATTGGCAATTTTCAATAGTCCCAGCCAAGGCAATTGCGCCAGTTGCCACACCAGTCGCGTTGGACCTGCGGGTGAGCGCCCTTTATTTACCAACTTCAGCTATGCGGCGCTGGGTTTGCCGCGCAATCCACTCATTCAAAAGAATACCGATCCGGCGTTTTTTGACATGGGCTTGTGCGGCCCCAAACGTACTGATTTGAGTACGCGAACCGACTTGTGCGGACAGTTCAAAGTACCCACCCTGCGCAACATCGCTTTAACGGCCCCGTACTTTCATAATGCCAGTGTGAACACCTTGATTGATGCCGTCGGCTTTTACGCCACCCGTGATATCGACCCTGGCCGTTGGTACCCTAGCGTCAACGGCCAGGTACAAAAGTTCAACGACTTGCCCTTGTCCTATCGGGGCAACGTGATCAGCACTACCCCGTTTGGGCAGCAACCGGGCACGGCACCCTTGCTCAGTGCTCAAAATACGGCCGATTTGGTGAGCTTCCTGCAGACCTTGACCGATGACCGCAACGCTGCACCCGGCAGCCTCACTGTGGGACGCTGAGTTTTTTATTCTTCCGCACCTTCCACCAAAAACCTTACACGGCGCTGGCCTTGCCATTCGTCTGCGTCCAGCCTGAAGGCCAGCTTAACGCGGTTGGCCAAGGGCTCGGTGCGGCCAAACCAGATTCCGTCTACCGCCTGACCTTGGTGTTTGAGTTTCAAGGCCAAATGTTTTTCGCCCACCAGGCGCTGCGACACCACATCCACTTCTTCGCTGAACATAGGTGGAGCAAAGCCTTGGCCCCAGACTTCCTTGTGTAAGGTGTCCACCAAGTCTACGCGCAGGTATTCGGGGGCCAATGGGCCATCGGTTTGAAGGCTGCGCGTGAGCGTGGCAGCATCCAGCCATTCGCTCGCCACTTGGTTGAAGGCTTCTTCAAAGACATCCAACTGTTCTTCGGCCACGGTGCAACCGGCTGCCATGGCGTGTCCGCCAAAGCGCAACAGCACGCCGGGATGGCGTTTGGCAATCAGGTCGAGTGCATCTCGCAAATGAAAGCCAGGTATCGAGCGGCCGGAGCCTTTAAGTTCGTCTTCCTTGCCGACGGCGCTGCTGGCTGCAAACACAAAAGTGGGGCGGTGAAATTTGTCTTTGATCCGCGAGGCCACAATGCCGACCACACCTTCATGAAAGTCAGGGTCGAACACGCAAATGGCAGGTGGCGGCTCCTCGCCTTCGTCAAACAGCGATTCGGCAATCTCCATCGCCTGTTCGCGCATATCGCCTTCGATCACGCGGCGCTCGCGGTTAATGCCGTCCAATGCCAGGGCTAACTCGGCTGCACGCACGGCGTCGTCGGTCAGCAGGCACTCTATGCCCAGCGTCATGTCAGACAAACGGCCTGCAGCGTTGATACGCGGTCCCAGCGCAAAGCCAAAATCAAAAGTGGTGGCGCTGCCCGATTGACGACCGGCCACAGTAAATAAGGCTTTCAGTCCTGCAGGCAGTGCGCCGGCGCGAATCCTTTTTAAGCCTTGTGCTACCAGTCGGCGGTTGTTGGGATCGAGCTTGACCACATCGGCTACGGTACCTAATGCCACCAGCGGCAGCAAAGCATCCAGCTTGGGTTGCTGCTCGGGCGAGAAGGCACCGCGTAGGCGCAACTCGGCGCGCAAAGCCAGCAGAACATAAAACATCACGCCCACACCGGCCATGGATTTGCTGGCAAAGCTGCAGCCCGGCTGGTTGGGGTTGACGATCACCTCGGCACTGGGCAACTCGGCGGCGGGCAGGTGGTGGTCGGTGACAAGCACTTTCAGGCCCAGAGCCTGCGCTTTGGCCACGCCTTCAACGCTGGCAATGCCGTTGTCCACCGTGATCAGCAGGTCCGCGCCGCTGGCGTACACGCGCTGGGCAATGGGCGCAGTCAGGCCGTAGCCGTCCACAACTCGATCGGGCACGATGTAGCTGACCTGCGTGGCCCCCAGTAAACGCAAACCCCGGACCGCCACAGCGCAGGCGGTCGCGCCGTCGCAGTCGTAATCGGCCACGATGCACAGGCGTTGATTGGCTTTGATCGCGTCGGCTAGCAAAGTGGCTGCGGCCTGCGCGCCCAAGAGTCCCGATGGCGGCAGCAGCTGCGCCAAGCCATCGTCCAGGTCTTCCTTGTTCAATACGCCGCGTGCGGCAAAAAGTTGGGCCAGTAGCGGGTGCACGCCGGCTTGCTCCAGGGCCCAGACGGCGCGGGGGGGGATGTCTCTAGTTAAAAGATTCATAGGGCTTGCAGGGCAGTGTGGACGGTCAAAGGTTTAAACAGGCGTTGGGCGCGTTGCCAAATTTGTTGTATCTGAGTTTGCGTGGTGGTTTGGTAGTGGTGCGCCGCATATTCGCTGCATAGCGTCAAAGTGATGGGGCGTGATCCCGTGCGATCGCGTAAATCAGCGCACAAGGTGGCGTCGATCTCGCGCCATGCCTGTGTCCAGGCCTGTGCGTCTTCGCGCAGGGCGGGTTCACGCAAGGCCTGAGCCATCTGGGGCGCTGGCGCCGGTTCAGATCCTAAAGGCTTGTGCGTCAAAACTCCGGCGCCGTGTACCCAAAACGAATTCACAGTCAATTGACGCTGCGTGCTGCGAGCGTCATTGACCGGGTGGTTGTACAGCAGCATTTGCATTTCGCTTTGCAAACGGCGCAGCGCTTTGGCCGAGTCACTCTTCGGTAACCATAGGTTGATGTCCATTCCGACGACCCGGTCCAGGCTGGCGCAGGCCAGGCCACGCAGCATCTCGCCTTGCACATGCCATTGGGTGGGTGCAAGGTATCGCACGGTTAAACCGTCTTCAATAAAAAAAGGCTGCATCGCTTGCAGCAGGGCTTGCGACTCGGCCTCGCTCAGTTGTAAGTGGGCAGGGTTGAGCATGACCACCTGGCCCATGCCAATTTGCCAATGGCAGGGGCTAAAGAAAGCCTGAGGCACAACGCTGGCGGCTTCGTTCGCTGCTTTATTGGTTATTGCGGCCCAGGGCCAGGCGCCCTCGTTGCCCTCAAGCGCGGGCAGTTGCAGCGCTTGAGCATAAGCCCGCTCATGCGGCATGTTCAGGCCCGGCTGATCCAGGTCTTCCACGTCCGTTGCCACCCGTGTCAAAGTGCGCAACAAGGCTTGCAAATGCGGTAATTCGAGGTTCACCAGGGCCTCCCGCAATGCGGGTGAGCGGCTTGCGGCATAGGGAATGATCAGGTGATTGGCGGCTTGCGCACCGGCAGGGAGAAAGACGGTCATGGGGCTATTGTCCGGGATGCCACAATCCCCACTATGGAAATGGATTGGATCGATGCAAATTCCTTATGAATTGATTTTAGGCTGGCGCTACACTCGCGCCGGCCGCGCCACCCGGCGAAACGGCTTTATCTCGTTCATCTCGGGTGTGTCCATGCTGGGTATTGCGCTGGGCGTGGCGGCCTTGATCATTGTGTTGTCGGTCATGAATGGCTTTCAAAAAGAAGTGCGCGACCGCATGCTCGGCGTGGTCTCGCACATTGAGGTGTTTTCGGCCGATGGTGGCGCCTTGTCCGACTTGGCTGGAACTTTGCAAAAAGTCAAAGCCCACAGCAGCGTTCTGGCCGCCGCTCCTTTTATTTCGGCTCAGGCCTTGCTGGCCCGCGGTGAGGACATGAAGGGCGTGATGGTGCGCGGCATTGATCCGGCGCTTGAGCCTGGCGTAACCGACTTGACGCCTGGCGTGCAAACCCAGGCTCTGGCGCAGTTGCAGCCTGGTCAGTTTGGCTTGGTGCTCGGAGTGGACCTGGCGCGCATGTTGGGTGTGCGGGTGGGTGACCCGGTCACCCTGGTCACCCCCAGCGGCCAGGTCACGCCGGCCGGCGTGGTGCCGCGTTTGAAGCAAATGACCGTGGTCGGCACCTTCAGCTCAGGTCACTACGAATACGACTCGGCGCTGGCCTTGATGCATGTGGACGATGCTGGGCGCTTGTTCCGGCTCGAAGGCCCAAGCGGCATTCGCCTTAAGTTGCGCGATTTGCACCAGGCCCGTCAAGTCGCTTACGAGCTGGCGGCGGTGCTGCCGCCCGAGTTGTTGGTGCGTGATTGGACCCAACAAAATCGTACCTGGTTTGCGGCCGTTCAGGTTGAAAAACGCATGATGTTCATCATCCTGACTTTGATCGTGGCCGTGGCCGCTTTCAACCTGGTGAGCACCCTGGTGATGACCGTTACCGACAAGCGTGCTGACATTGCGATCTTGCGCACTCTGGGTGCCAGCCCGGCCAGCATCATGGGCGTGTTTGTCGTGCAGGGCGCCATGGTCGGGGTGATTGGCACCTTGTCGGGGCTGCTGCTGGGTTTGCTGGTTGCCTTTAATATCGACGTGATCGTGCCCGCGCTGGAAGGTCTGTTTCATGCCAGCTTTTTGCCCAAAGACATTTACTTGATCAGCCGCATGCCTAGCGAGCCGCAAAGCTCGGACATCGTGCCTATCGCACTCATATCTTTGGTGTTGGCCTTTGTTGCCACTTTGTACCCCAGCTGGCGCGCCAGTCAAGTCAATCCTGCGGAGGCGCTGCGCTATGAATGATATGGTTTTGCAAGCGCAAGGCTTGACCCAGCGATTTACCGAAGGTCGGCTGGATGTGACTGTGCTGCAAGGCGTGGACCTGCAGGTGCATGCGGGTGAAACTTTGGCTATTGTGGGCGCTTCCGGCTCAGGCAAAAGCACCTTACTGCATTTGCTCGGTGGCTTGGAAAAACCCACCCAAGGCACCGTGCATTTGAAAGGCCAGGCCCTTGCGCAGCTCAGCGCTGCCGAGCAAGGTCAGTGGCGCAACCGCTATCTGGGCTTTGTGTACCAATTTCACCATTTGTTGCCCGAGTTCAGCGCGCTTGATAACGTGGCCATGCCCTTGTGGATTCGCCGTATGCCGCGCGCTGAGGCCTCTGCTGCTGCCGAAATTTGGTTGACTAAGGTGGGCTTGCAAGAGCGTTTGCAGCACCGACCCGCTGAGCTCTCAGGGGGTGAGCGCCAACGCGTGGCGATCGCACGCGCCTTGGTCACACAGCCCACTTGCGTGCTCGCTGACGAGCCTACCGGCAACCTGGACCGCAGCACAGCCGAAGGGGTGTTTGATCTGATGCTGCAACTGGCGCGCGATGTAGGCACCGCCTTTGTGGTGGTCACACACGACACGCAACTGGCTGCGCGCTGCAGCCGTCAAGTTAAATTGGTGCAAGGGCGATTGGTGCCCGAGTCGCTGGGCTGAACCTTCAGCGCCATTCACCGCGACACCTCATGTGGATCGACACCCATTGCCACTTGGACGCTGCTGAATTTGACGCTGACCGGGACTTGGTGCGTGAACGCGCGAGCCACGCAGACATTGGCCTGTGCGTGATCCCTGCCGTGGAACGGCGCAATTGGGCTAAGGTGCGTGAGGTGGCAAACCGCTATGGAGATGTGTACGCCCTGGGCATCCACCCCTTGTATGTGGCCCATGCGCAGGTCGATGACCTTCACGCCTTGGATGAACTGCTGAGCGCATCCAAAGGCGATCCGCGCTTGGTGGCGGTCGGTGAAATCGGCCTTGACTATTTTGTGCCGGCACTGTGCAAGCCCGACCAGCGTGAGCGGCAATGGTGGTTTTACACCGCGCAACTGCATCTTGCCCGCAAGCACGGTTTGCCAGTGATCTTGCACGTGCGCCGCTCAGCCGACATGTTGCTCAAAGGCCTGCGGCAAACCCATGTCCAAGGCGGTATTGCTCACGCCTTCAATGGCAGCCTGCAGCAAGCCCAGTCTTTCACTGACCTAGGTTTTGTGCTCGGCTTTGGCGGCGCCATGACCTTTGAACGTGCGACCCAACTGAGGCACTTGGCCGCCACCTTGCCGATCTCTTCGATTGTGCTGGAGACCGATGCGCCGGATATTCCACCGCAGTGGGTGTACCGCACGGCTGGGCAACGGGCTCAGGGGGATGTGCAGGGGCGAAATGAGCCCGCAGAACTGCCCCGCATTGCCGATGTGCTGGCTCAGTTGCGCGGCTGCTCTGCGCTCGATTTGGCTCGTGATACGTGCCGAAATGTCCGTCGCGTCCTGCCCGGGGTACTTCCGGTCGGCGACAATTGGGACCATGATTCGCAAAATGAAACCCAAGCTCCCTGAGGTCAATTTCTCTGAGGAAGGCAATGTTCGTTACCTGCATTTGGGCACTCCCTGGATTCAGGGCTCGATGCTGATCACCAAACCTTTTGACATCGAGCTGGAGTATGTGCAGCGCATGATGGCCGGCTTGTTGTTCCTGAGCCCTGAGTCGGTGACCGGGGCCCATGCCATGCAACTGGGATTAGGTGCGGCCACTTTGACTAAGTTTTGTTATCAAAAGCTCAAGATGACTTGCACCGCAATCGAGATCAATCCGGGCGTATTGCATGCTTGCCGCGGCTGGTTCAAGTTGCCACCAGATGACGAGCGCTTGCGTGTGGTGCTGGCCGATGCCGGGCAAGAGATTCAAAAGCCCGAGTGGCAGGGCACGGTTGATTTGTTGCATGTGGATTTGTATGATCACGAGGCGGCGTTACCAGTGCTTGACAGCGTGGAGTTCTACGATCACTGCCGCACTTTGCTAACTGACCAAGGCTGCATGACGGTGAACTTGTTCGGGCGCAGCTCCAGCTACCAGCGCAGTCTGGAAAAAATGGCCCAGGTATTTCGTGAAGATGCGGTTTGGGACTTCAAACCTACACGCGAGGGCAATACGATCGTGCTGGCCCAGCGCGTTCCAAGTCGTCCAGACCGCGAGGCGTTGCAAGCGCGCGCCGAGCAAATTGAGCAACAGTACGGTTGGCCGGCCAACAAGTGGCTAAAGATGTTCAAGCCGCTGGTCAAACTCTAAAAACGCCAATAAGTAACAAAGCGCTGCGATTAGGTGCTCAATACCAAGGGTTAACCACGAGATTTGAGGCGCTGCAAGCCTTGGAAGCCGTTTCGCGCCTGCGCGACATAGGTGGAACCCACATGGTCATTGCCCAATGAAGCCGCCACAATGAGCGTACCCAAATCATTGGAGGAGCTATCTCGTGAATATCAAAAGTCAAAAAGACTTTTTCTCAGGGCTAATGTTTGCCGTTATCGGTGCAGCATTTGCCTATGGAGCATCAAGTTACACCATCGGCAACGGTGCGCGCATGGGCCCGGGTTATTTCCCGCTCGTGTTGGGCATTATCTTGGCCTTACTCGGCTCGGCCATCATGTTCAAGTCGTTGGTGGTGGAAACCCCTGATGGCGAAAAAATTGGTAAATGGGCCTGGAAGCCTTTGTTCTACATCATTGCCGGCAACTTACTGTTTGGCATCTTGCTCGGCGGTTTGCCCAGCATCAAGTTGCCAGCCATGGGTTTGATTGCTGCCATTTTTGGGACCACTCTAGTGGTCAGCAAGGCCGGAGATACTTTCGATTTGAAAGAAGTTCTGGGCTTGTCCACAGTGCTGTCAATCGGCAGTTACTTGGCTTTTGTGGTGCTGCTGAAATTGCAGTTTCCGGTTTGGCCCACTTTCATAACCGGCTGAGGAGAAAAACAAGATGGAACTTTTTGACAACTTAGCCATGGGTTTTGGGGTGGCATTCACCTTCCAAAACCTGATTTACGCTTTCATTGGTTGCTTGTTGGGCACTTTGATCGGCGTCTTGCCAGGCATTGGACCTGTGGCGACCATCGCCATGCTGCTGCCTGCCACCTACGCTTTGCCCCCCGTGGCTGCGCTGATCATGTTGGCCGGTATTTACTACGGCGCCCAGTACGGTGGCTCAACCACCGCGATTTTGGTCAACTTGCCCGGTGAATCTTCATCGGTCGTGACTGTGATCGATGGCTATCAAATGGCCCGTAAAGGCCGTGCAGGTCCCGCTTTGGCGGCGGCCGGCTTGGGTTCGTTCTTTGCCGGTTGCGTTGGCACCTTGATCTTGGCCGCATTTGCTGCGCCCTTGACCGAAGTCGCCTTCAAGTTCGGTCCGGCAGAATATTTCTCGCTCATGATTTTGGGCTTGATCGGCGCTGTCGTGTTGGCTTCGGGCTCGTTGCTCAAAGCGGTCGCCATGATTGTTTTAGGCTTGTTGCTTGGGCTCGTCGGTACCGATGTGAACTCGGGCGTGGCACGTTTCAGCTTCGACATTCCTGAATTGACCGATGGCATTGGTTTCATCGTCATTGCCATGGGTGTGTTTGGATACGGCGAGATCATCTCCAACCTGTCACAGCCTGAAGACGAGCGCGAAGTGTTCACAGGTAAGGTCACAGGTTTGTTTCCGACCAAAGAAGACTTTCGCAACATGATTCCGGCTGTTTTGCGTGGAACAGCCATCGGTTCTATTCTGGGCATCTTGCCTGGCGGCGGAGCCTTGTTGGCGGCTTTTGCGGCTTACACCATCGAGAAGAAAACCAAGTTGCGTCCCGGTGAAGTGCCTTTCGGTCAAGGTAACATCCGCGGCGTAGCGGCACCTGAATCGGCCAATAACGCCGGCTCGCAAACTTCCTTCATTCCATTGTTGACCTTGGGCATCCCACCCAACGCTGTGATGGCCTTGATGGTGGGCGCGATGACGATCCACAACATTCAGCCTGGCCCTCAGGTGATGACCAGCAACCCCGAGTTGTTCTGGGGCCTGATTGCCTCGATGTGGATCGGCAACTTGATGCTGGTGATCTTGAACCTGCCGTTGATTGGCATCTGGATCAAGCTGTTGACCGTACCTTACCGCTGGTTGTTCCCCGCCATCGTGCTGTTCTGCGCTATCGGTGTCTACTCCACAAACAACAACACCTTCGACATTTGGATGGTGGCCATGTTTGGTGTGATCGGTTACACCTTCATCAAACTGGGTGTGGAGCCTGCGCCTTTGCTGCTCGGCTTCATCTTGGGCCCGATGATGGAAGAAAATCTGCGCCGGGCACTGCTTTTGTCTCGTGGCGACTGGACCGTGTTCGTGACCCGTGGCTTGTCGGCCAGCCTGTTGGCTGCTGCACTGGTGCTGCTGATCATCGTGCTGCTGCCTGCGGTGAAATCTAAACGCGAAGAAGCTTTCGTGGAAGAGTGACGGTTGTCTGTCCCTCATTCAAGCGGCGCCCCTGGGCGCCGTTTTTGATGGAGGCGCTTGAAACGCCAACGCCAGTGCGGTTGCCGCGGTCGCTGTCGCTTGCGCTCTAGGCCCTGAACCAATCTCTGCCAAAATCATCGCATGAAAAGACGTTCGCTTGTATTGACCTTAGCTGGCCTTATCGCCTCTTGTTTTGGAACTTTAAGCCTGGCACAGCAGGCGCCGGGCTATCCCAGCAGGCCGATTCGTTTGGTGGTGCCATTCCCGGCGGGCGGCGCGACCGACATTTTTGCGCGCACCTTGTCGCAAAAATTAGCGGAAAAAATCGGCGCATCGGTGGTGGTGGACAATAAGCCCGGCGCCGGCGGCACCTTGGGCTCAGACATGGTGGCCAAGGCCATGCCAGACGGCTATACCTTGTTGCTGGCCACCTCCAGCACGCACTCCATCGGTCCCAATCTCAACCCCAAGATGCCCTACGACGCGGTGCGCGACTTTACGCCCATCGCACAAGTGGGCTTTGCGCCTAGCATCATGCTAGTGCCTAATTCCTCGCCTGCTCACACTGTGCAAGAGTGGATTAATTACGCACGCAAAAACCCTGGTCGTTTGAACTACGCCTCAAGTGGCAACGGCACCATCGTACAACTGACGGCCGAACTCTTCAAAGCCCAGGCTGGTTTGTTTGTCGTGCACATTCCGTATAAAGGCACGGCCTTGGCCATGCCCGATCTGATCAGCGGCAAAGTGGACGTGCTCTTTGACTCCTTGCCCACCGGCTTGCCCCATGTGCGCGATGGTCGATTGCGCGCATTGGGCGTGACCACCGCACAGCGCACCCCACTGGCTCCTGGCGTTCCGGCCATTTCTGAGGTGTTGCCAGGTTATGAATCCACCACCTGGTTTGGTTTATTTGGTCCGCAAAACTTGCGCCCTGAACTGATCGGTCGCATCAATGCAGCGGCCAACCTGGCACTCAAAGACCCCGAAGTGGCCGAGAAGCTGCAAAGACTGGGCATTGAAGCTTTAGGCAGCACCCCGGCGCAATTCACCACCATGCTGGCCGGCGAGTCGGCCAAATGGAAAAAAATCATCAACGAACGCAAAATTTCTCTGGACTAACCGAGCATGACTTTTAATTTCAACGCCCCCTACACCAGCACCCGTTTGCCGCTGTTTGCGCGCAACGTGGTCTCCACCTCGCACCCTTTGGCGGCGCAAGCCGGTTTGCGAATGATGCTCA
>CANGEG010000006.1 GCA_947452725.1 Comamonadaceae bacterium
CCTTTGTAACCGCCCCCTCCTGCTAAGTAGTCCTGAACTACAGATCTTTTAAATTTCTCGTCGTACTTCGCCATGAAAAACACCCCAAAGGTTGGATTGGTGTCCAACCTTTGGGGTGCAGTTCACGAGGGCGGCTGAAAGTGCGTCCCTTGCGCGGCGCGATTAAACGTAGTTCAAACGCTCGCGAATGATGCTGGCCGCATGGGCTTGCGCAGGATTGGCAGTAGCCAAGTGCTCGTCATCACGGCTCATGGCGCCTTGCAGCTCAGCCATCAAGCGCGCATCGGTTTGCGCAATCGCCCACAGTCGTTCGTCGGCACGGCGCTGGGCCAAGTTGGCAGACCAAGTGTCCAGAGCGACCAACAATTTGGCGGCCAATTGGCGCGTAGCGCCAGCAAACAAGCCCACAGCGGCGAAAGCCACTGCCCACAAAGCCACCCAAGCCGCCAGCATGTGACCATCGGCCCAAGTGTCCATCATCTGGTCGGCAACCACCACCAAGGCGGCAACCACAGCGGCCAACAGCAACGCAGCCAAAGAGCGCGGCGCCGTGATGCTGCTGCCAATGTCGCGCACGTTTTGCACAGCTTGTTCAGCACGTGCCACGCCGGGGTGGGTGTTAGAGTATTCGAGGTGTACGAAATGATTGTTCATAATTTTTCCCTATTCATCTTGCTCAGCATTTATGCAAAGAAATTTTGCAAATTTGCCAAGTCCATGTAGCAAATCTTAGGGTTTACGCTAGTACTGGTCAACTTTATATTGAAAATGTAATTCATTCATAATAGTGATGATTAAAGCTATCAACCCCTCCATCACCGCGAATTTCCGCACTTTAGACCTGAACCTGCTGCGGGTTTTTGACGAGGTAATGGCTGAGCGCAGCCTCACAAAGGCGGCGCGCAACCTGGCGTTGACGCAACCGGCCGTCAGCAACGCCTTGCGTCGCCTGCGTGAGACCTTGGGCGACGAGTTAGTGCGGCGCCAAGGCCACGGCATCGAGCCCACGCCCCGTGCGCTGGCCCTGTGGCCCAGCGTCAGAGAAGCTTTACGCCAACTCCAAGCGGCCATCGTGCCCACCGCTTTTGTGCCGGGTGAGGCAGAAACAACTTTTGTCTTGGCCATGGCCGACGCCACGGCGGCTGAATTGATTGGCGGGCTGTCGCAACAACTGGAGCAGCACGCACCGGGCGTGTCTATTCGGGTGGTGCCCCTGACCACCCGCGACCCGCGCAAGTTGCTGCAAGATGGCCTGGCCGATATGGCGCTTGGCTACTTTCCAGCGGTACTGACCGATTTGACCGCCCGCGCCCAAGACGACGAGGCCGTGTCCTTTGAGCATCAGCGCATGTACGCTGGCGAGTATGTGTGTGTGATGCGCCGTGACCATCCCCTGGCCTCGCGCCCCATGACGCTGGACGCTTACTGCGCCGGGCGGCACTTGCTGGTGAGTTTTTCAGGTCGCCCTTATGGGTTTGTGGACGAGGCATTGGCCTCGCTCGGGCGTCAGCGCCGCATTGTGATGACCGTGAACCAGTTTTTCACCGCCGGGCGTGTGGTGATCAACTCCGATCTGTTGACCGTTTTACCGCGTCACTTTGTCCCCACCACCGGCTTGGCCGGTGAGCTGCAACTGCACGACTTGCCCTTTGATGTGCCGCCCGTGCATGTCGAGGCACTTTGGCACCGCCGCTTAGAGCATGACAGCGCGCACCGCTGGTTGCGCCAAACCCTGCTGCAGGTGGCGCAGCAAGCTTTTGCCAGCGGGCCCTTGCCCGCCAGCAAGTGAGTCCTCGCGCATGAAGATTCAACTGCTTTCTGACCTGCACCTGGAAACCCACCCGCACTTTGTGCCTCAGCCCTGCGCTGGCGCTGATGTGCTGGTGCTTGCGGGCGACATTGGCTCCTACCAAAGCGGCTCCATGCTGCTGGACAGCCAAGACGGTGACTTTGGCTTGGCCCGGTTTTCGCCGTTGCATGGCTGGCCCTCGCCAGTATTGTTTGTGCCCGGCAACCACGAGTACGACAACATGGACTGGGACGAAGCCCATGGTCGCTTGCAAGAAACCTGCAAGCGACTACACATTACTTGGCTGGACCGCCAGGTGCTCACCTTGAAAGGTGTGCGCTTTGTGGGCAGCACCTTGTGGAGCGACTTTGACGCACTAGGACCGCTAGCCGGTCAATCCATACCCGACCCACTGTCTGGAAAAATACCGGCGCACTTCAGCCACCCCAACAGCCAGTACACGCGCCAGCTCAAGGCGCGTGACAAGGCTTTTCGAGCCGCCGATTATTACCTGCGCAAAACCGGCACCACGCGTGCCGGCCACCCGTTTTTGTCTGAAGCCATGCGAAGCCTGGGCCTAGAGAGTCAAGACTGGCTCACGCAGCAACTGGCCCTGCCGTTTGACGGCCCCACGGTGGTGGTGACCCACTTTGCACCTAGCCTTTTAAGCGCCGATCCGCGCTATGGAAGCACGCCGGGAACCGCCGGGTTTTGCAACGCGTTGGACCACTTGCTGCCCTATGCTCAAGTTTGGCTGCATGGGCATTTGCATTGCCCCATGGACTACACCCACAACGGCTGCCGCGTGGTGGCCAACCCGCTGGGTTATGCACGCAAAGGCGAGCAAGCCGGGTTTGTGAGTGAGTTTGTAATTTCCATTGACGCGCATCAATAAACTACTGTGACGTCCCGCCTAGACTGAAGCTGACTTCAATACTCAGGGCAATCTCATGAAAATATTATTGGCCGTTGACGGCAGCTCGTACACCAAAAAAATGCTGGCCTATCTGGCCACACACGATGAACTTTTCGCACCCAGCCACGAGTACACGCTTTTCACCGTGCAGCAGCCGTTCCCTTCACGTGTCAAGTCGGCCGTAGGTGCAGAAGTCACCCGCACTTACCACGCGGATGAAGCCGAACGCGTGTTGGCTCCTGCATTCAAATTCTTGGCACGCCACGGCCTGAATCCGGCCAGCAGCTGGAAGCTGGGTCACCCCGGCGAGACCATATCCAAGTTCGCCGAAGCAGACAAATTCGACATGGTGGTGATGGGCTCGCACGGTCATGGCACCTTGGGCAATTTGGTCATGGGCTCCGTTGCCACCCAGGTGCTGGCGCACTGCGCTGTGCCGCTGCTGCTGGTGCGCTAAGCCGCAGGTATTGGGGCTGTGCTAGCCTCAGGATGTGTCAAGCTACCCCCGCTCCATTTTCATGCGCCTTGAAGTGCGCTGGCCTGCCATCCTCATTTGGTTGAGCGCCTGGGCCGGGCTGGTCTACTTGGACGGGTTCCTGAATTTGGGCAACCTGGCTTTGCTTTTGGTACTGGCCAGCGCCTGCGCGGGACTGTGGCTGTCTGCTATCGCATCTGTCGTGGTCAGTGCCGGCGCAGTGCTGCTGTTCAATTGGCTTTTTGTCGCACCGCGCCACACGTTGCACGTCTTGCTGGAGCAAGACTTGCTGCTGCTGGTCACCACGCTGGGGGTCAGCGCAGTCGTCAGTGTGCTGATGGCGCGGTGGCAAAAGGCGGCCAAACAAGAACGTCAACATGCGCAACGCTCTGACCAACTTCGCCAGTTGGGTGATCAGTTTCGCGCAACATCGGACCCCCACAGCCAAGCGCAACTTTTGCAATCCGTGCTTCAGCAAAAGCGGCTCCATTCTGTTGCGATCTTGTTGCTCAGCGATGAACAGAACTCCTCGGCACAAGACTCGTCGAACGCCTTGATTGGACAGGCCAGCGAACAAGACCAACAAGGGATGTGGGCCTGCGTGAAACAATTTGGAGCCATAGGCCCCGGCACAGGACGACATGAAGACCTGCCAACCTTGTTTTTGCCTTTACGTGGACGCACTCGCGCCTTAGGCGCTGCGGCCATTCAAAATTACAGCGCTCACGCCTGGAGCAGCGCCTTGCGATTTCAGATGCAACAAGCCTGTGATTTGTTGGGACTCGAAATTGAGCGGGCTCAAACCTTGCGGTGGGCTCAGGCGACAAAAGATGAGGCGCAAAATCACAGCCTGCGCAACACACTGCTAACCGCCATTTCACATGACTACCGCACACCATTAGCCAACTTGATGGGAGCGGCCTCCTCAATTCGCGAGCAGAGTGCGCGATTAACCACCGATCAAATAACCACCTTGGCACAAACGGTTTTGGATGAAGCCCAACATCTGAACCGCATGACGACCAACACGCTGCAATTGGCGCGTTTGGATGCAGCGCCGATGAGCATCCACAAAGACTGGGAATCCCTGGAAGAAGTGCTGGGCTCAGTACTTTCAAAAACACGGCAGCGCTATCCAACACAGCGCATTCAAATTGACATGCCGACTTCACTGCCTTTGGTTCATTGTGATGCCATTTTGTTGGTCCAATTGTTCGACAACCTCATAGAAAACGCAATCAAATACAGTCCCGCGACCAGCTTATTGGGCATCCAAGCCAGATTGCGCAGTAACGCCATCGAAGTCGGCGTGATGGATGAAGGCCCCGGCATTGATGATCTTTGGAAAGAAAAAGTGTTCCAAGCCTTTGAGCGCATGCACACGCACGCGGACACCTCGCAAGCTCATCCCTTGCGCCGAGGTATGGGCGTTGGCCTAGCAGTATGCAAAGCCATTGCAAAAGTTCACGGTGCCACGATCTGGGCCGAAGACAAAGCGCCTCACGGCACCGCCATGTGGCTGTCTTTGCCCCTGGAGCCTCAACCCACATCAGCCGCGAAGGAGGCATGAGCGCATGGCCTTGAAAGTCCTGTTGGTAGAAGACGATCGCGAATTGCGCCAGACCCTGAAAGAGGCTTTGAAAGTGGAAGGCTACGAAGTCATCACCAGCGCCAGCAGCGCCGATGCGGCCGCAGTCATTCGGCACCGCATGGGCAGCGACGACCACCTTGATTTATTGATACTGGATTTGGGTTTGCCTGATGGAGATGGCAGTGATTTACTGCGCGCAGTGCGTGGACAATTTAATATCCCTATTTTGATTATTTCGGCTCGGTATGACGACGAAAATAAAGTCCGATTGCTTGATGAAGGCGCCGACGACTACCTGGTCAAACCCTTTCATATTGGCGAACTGCTGGCACGGATGCGTGTAGCCTTGCGCCACCGCGGTACCGCCATCATGGCCCCACAAAAACAATATGCGCGCGGCACTTTGCATGTGGATTTAGGCAAGCACGCAGTGACCCAGGCGGGTGAACCGGTGCACCTGACACCCACGGAATTTAAGTTGCTGGCCCGGTTGGTTAGGCAAACCGGGCAAGTGGTGACGCACCGCCAATTGCTGGTGGATGTGTGGGGCCCCGATTTTGTCGAGCACACCCATTATCTTCGCTTGTACATGGCTCAATTGCGGGCTAAATTGGAACCTAACCCCACCGAACCTGTCATGCTCTTGACCGAGCCGGGGGTGGGTTATTGTTTGGCGGAATAAGCGTCTCGTCTTTCCTTATGCTTTCCTAACGCCACAACAGGCATGCTTGCAACGCTTCATTTGAAGTGCAACGATGAAATGCCATGGACTCAGACAACCCCCACCACCATATCCAACGCCAATCCACCGCCGCCTTAACCTTGGGCGCCATTGGCGTGGTCTATGGCGACATCGGTACCAGTCCGCTGTACACCGTGAAAGAGATTTTCTTACCCGCCAACGGTGTGGCGATGACACCAGAGAATTTGATTGGGGCGGTGTCTGCGATCTTTTGGGCGCTGATGCTCATCGTCACGCTGAAATACATCATCTTGATTTTACGCGCCGACAACCGGGGCGAAGGCGGGGCCTTGGCCCTGACAGCATTGGCAGCGAATGCCGAAAAAAACCGGCCACAGCTGCGCCAATTTTTGTTGTTGTTGGGTTTGTTTGGTGCCACTTTGTTTTATGGTGACAGCATCATCACCCCGGCGATCTCGGTGCTGGGTGCGGTGGAAGGCCTGGAAATGGCGACGCCTTTGTTGCAACCCTATGTGGTGCCCATTTCCTTGGTCGTCTTGGTGATGCTTTTTTTTGTGCAACGCTTTGGCACGCATCTGGTCGGTAAATTTTTTGGCCCCATCATCGTCATTTGGTTCTTGATTTTGGGCGCCACTGGCGTGATGCAAATCGTCCACGCGCCGGGTATTTTGCAGGCCCTCAACCCCTGGCATGCACTTACTTTCTTGTGGCAGCGCGGGCCTATGGTGTTGGCGGCTGTCGGCGCCATTGTGTTGGCATTGACGGGCGCCGAAGCGCTGTATGCCGATATGGGTCACTTTGGACGCAAACCCATTCAACTGGCTTGGATAGGTCTGGTTTTGCCCTCATTGGCACTGCATTACATGGGTCAAGGCGCGCTGCTGATGCAAGACGCGTCGGCCATTGAAAACCCCTTCTTTCGCATGTTTCCGCAAGAGGCGCTCATTCCTGCGGTCATACTGGCAACCGTGGCCGCCATCATCGCTTCGCAGGCGGTAATTTCAGGGGCCTACTCGATGTCCAAACAAGCTATTTTGCTGGGTTTCTTGCCCCGTATGAACATCAAGTACACCTCTGAAAAAGAGGTGGGTCAAATCTATATGCCAGCGGTCAACTGGACCTTGCTGCTGGGCGTGATGGTTGCTGTGCTGGCTTTCAAAAGCTCTTCCGCATTGGCCGGCGCTTATGGCATTGCTGTGACTTTGACCATGGTCATCACCACCATCATGACTTTTTTTGTGGTGCGCGACGCCTGGAAAATATCGCCTGCATGGGCCTTTGGTGCAACCGTGTTTTTCTTGAGCATCGATGTCTTTTTGTTTGCTGGCTGCATCATCAAATTTTTCGACGGTGGCTGGTTCCCCTTGGCCATGGGCGTGAGCTTGTATCTGATCATGACCACTTGGTCACGCGGTCGTGAACTGGTGGTCGAAACCATTCGCCGCGATGGTTTGGATTTGAGCTCGTTTATTCAGAGCATCGATTCTGGCTCGGCTCATTTGGTCCAGCGCACCGCCATTTACGCAGTGGCCAATCCCGAAACCGTGCCTCAGGCGCTGCTGCACAATATGAAACACAACCAGGTGTTGCATCATAAAAATATCATCTTGACCGTCGAGTTTGAGAACGTTCCCTGGGTGAACCCGGCACACCGCATCAAGGCTGAGCGCTTGAGTGAGCATTTCTGGCGCGTGTGGGTGAGGTTCGGCTTCATGAACACGCCCGATGTACCTAAAGCCTTGGCGCTGTGCCAATTTCCCGATTTGGAAATTCCCGTTTTTGAAACCACCTATTTTTTAAGCCGCGAAACCGTGGTCTCCACGCCCGGGGGCGGTATGTCGCAATGGCGTGAAAAAATGTTTGCCGCCATGACTCGAAACTCGGGCGGCGTGGTGGAGTTCTTCCATTTGCCGGACAACTCGGTGGTGGAGCTGGGAACCCGGGTGCAAATTTAAAGTAGCCGGTGTTTAACGCGCCTGAAGACCTTCAAAACAGCTGGACATCACCATGTCCAACACAGCCTCATCACTCAGGTCGTTGCCCAATTTGAGGAACTCCAGCACCGGGTCACAGGCACGTGCGTACAAGGTGTAGAGCACGGCAATGGCCGGCAATTGAGGGTTGATCGCGCCCACGGCCTGTGCTTGCTCGATCCAGCCGCCCAGAACCTCGCTAACCTGCATCAACCCGTTCATATAGGCCTGACTGGCCATGAGGGTAGAGCGCAGGCTGGAGTTCTGACTTGGCAATGACGGCATTTGGCCTTGCAGCTTGAGCTGCATGGTCCACCGTGTCACGGCTTTTAGTTTGACCAGAGGCAGTCCAGCGGGGTTCAATTCAGCAATGAAGGTTTGCGCTCGTTGCATGGCGCGCTCCATGGCAGCGCAGGCCAGCTCCTCTTTGCTGCTGAAGTGCTTGTACAAACTGGCTTTGGCAATGCCCACTTCGGCCGCCACCTCGTCCACC
Organism: Comamonadaceae bacterium; assembly: GCA_947452725.1. Taxonomy (GTDB): domain Bacteria; phylum Pseudomonadota; class Gammaproteobacteria; order Burkholderiales; family Burkholderiaceae_C; genus Limnohabitans_A. The sequence goes on from CANGEG010000006.1 coordinate 7,941, forward strand.
GTCATGGCTTCAAAGCCTTTTTCGGCCAGTAAACGGTTGACGGTTTCGATGATTGCCGACTCGCGCGCCAGCAGCATCTGGACCTTGAATGATTTTTTGACTGGCAGGGCTGAATTGGAAGGCATCGTTCAGATTTTAGTCGTGGCATCTGGTCAAAACGGTCGAAAATGACCGTTCAACCCTTCAAATTGACCGTACATCGCAAATCGAACGACAACTCTGAACTTGGTTTGTAAATTCAAACCTTCGTTAATTCACTGAGCAAGCACATGAACTCCAGTACAACGGTTTCCCCGCGGTTTACCGCTTTGAAATCAACTTTTCACAACTATGCCAATTGGTTGATTCGCATTAGCTGGAAAAAATTTATCGTCTTGTCTTTCTTGTTCATGATGGCGGCAGGTCTGCTGCAGTCGTTACCACCGTTTACTTGGCGCTACTCAGAAAAAATACAAACACCGCCCTCCAGCAAGAGCATCAAAGTGCCAGAACTGCACAAGCCCAAGGTTGAAATTCAACAGCCTATTGAGAACAGCAGGAGTGGTGAGCAACCCCCATCTGAAAGTTCAACGTCGTCCCATGCCGCCCAACTATTGATCACTGTGGGCGACATCCAAATTTCTTTGCCGCGAGAGGCCGTCTCAAACCCCGACAAATTGGCGCAAATTTTGGAAGATAAACTGAGCGAATGGGAGGATGCACAGGTAACACTGCACGCGCAAGATCATTTCAAAGAGCACGAAATCAGTTGGGGTGACTTCTTGCCGGGACTGGCATTCCTGCTGATCTTGGTGTCGATGGTGATTAAGATCACCTACAACAATCAAATTCAGGCAGAGCATAAAGCGGATGAAGCCACGCAAAGCGCCATGGCCGAACAACTCAAACGACAGCTGGTTGAAGCGCGCATGGCGGCCATGCAGGCTCAAGTTGAACCGCACTTTTTATTCAACACGCTAGCCTCCATCGATCACCTCATCGAAACCGATCCGCCCCGTGCCAGCCAGATGCAAAAGAGTTTGATCGCGCTGCTGCGTGCGACACTGCCGGCCATGCGTGACCACTCAGGTAACAACTTACGCAGTTTGGGACAAGAATTGGCGGTAATACAACCCTATCTGGAGATTCAAAAAATGCGCATGGAAGATCGGCTGCAAACCAGCATCGATGTGCCTGAAGGCTTAAAGTCTGCGGTCATGCCCAGCATGATGATTCAAAGTTTGGTTGAAAACGCCATCCAGCATGGCTTGGAGCCTATGCCGCAAGGTGGACAGCTGCGTGTGAGCGCCCAAGTCGCCGACGGGCGCCTTGTCATCCAAGTTCAAGACACTGGCATGGGCTTCGGACAAGCCGTCACGCAAGGCACTGGCTTTGGTCTCAACAATATTCGCGAGCGCTTAACTATGCTCTATGGTGACCAAGCGACTTTGGCCCTCACCCCACGGCCGTCGAAGGACGGCACGGGCACAACAGCCACGCTCAGCCTACCCTACCGTACCGCCGCCGCGGCCGCGGCCTGAGTGAAATGACCCACGTCAGCCCCACACAAGAAGTCCGAGGCGTGATCGCCGATGACGAACGATTGATGCGGGACCAACTCCGTACTCGACTGGCACAGGTTTGGCCCGAATTAACGATCGTTGCAGAAGCCAAAAACGGAATTGACGCTGTGCAGTGCGTCACGACTTGGCGGCCGGATGTTATTTTTCTAGACATCCGCATGCCCGGTCTGTCGGGCATTGACGCAGCTCGTCAGATTGCACAGCTTGAAGTCGGTGACGATGGATTTTTGCCAGAGATGGTTTTCGTCACCGCCTATGACCAATACGCGCTTGACGCCTTCGAACAAGGCGTGGTGGATTATGTTTTGAAACCCGCCGAATTAGATAGATTGCGTATCACGGCGCAACGCTTGCAAGATCGCTTGCGCCAAAGAGCGCATGCAAAAAACGCCTCAAGCGAAGCTGCGTCAGTGCCTATGCAGCAGTGGTTGCACGCATTGTCCGCGCGTCTGAGCGGAGCCCCGATTGCGTATCTGAACTGGCTTCAAGCGAGTGTGGGTCAAACTGTTCAAATGGTGGATGTTGAGGCTGTTTTATTTTGCATCAGTGATGAAAAGTACACCCGCGTCCAAACGGCAACGCAAGAATTTTTGATTCGCAAACCCATCAAAGAGCTTGTCGATGTTTTGGACCCAAAACTGTTTTGGCAAATTCACCGAAGCACTTTGGTAAATGTAAAAGCCATCGCAGGGATTCAGCGAGATGAGCGCGGCCGTCAACAGGTCCTTGTCAAAGCAAGGACAGAAAAGCTTGCAGTCAGCCGCAGTGCAAGCCACCTTTTCAAAGGCATGTGAAGTCGGGCGCGTGTCAGCCTTTAACCACTCCAGCAATACCGCGCTGCACCGCAAACTGCGCTTGGGTGGTGAACGCGCTGGCCTGCTGCACTGGGTTGGCTGTGGTTTTGAAAGCTGACTGCACGCCCTCGGGCGTGATCTTCAGCCAGGTAAAGCCGCGCTCGTCGGGTCGCAGGTGGGCAATGTCAGGGTTGTTGCTGCGAATCTGCGCCGCCAGCGTCTCACCCATGCCGCGCGAGGTGATGGAGGTGGTGACCAACTCACTGGCCAGGACGGGCGATTTATCGTCGTTCGGCTGAACACGCAAATTGGCCGCCACGTTCATGTGCACATCGCCACCCAGCACCAACACATCTTGCAGCTTGGCGTCGCTGATGTTTTGCAAGAAGCGCTCGCGCGCCATCGGGTAGCCGTCCCAACCGTCCGTAAAAGCGCTGCGGCCCATGGGGGTGGCCAGTCCCGTGGAACTCATTTGCGTGCCTTGGGCCACAATTTTCCATGCAGCCTGTGAGGTGTTCAGGCCCTGCGTCAACCAACGCTCTTGATCCATACCCAGCATGCTGCGCTGCGGGTCGGCCAGCTCTTTGCACCCCATGACCACGCGGCCACCACCTTTGAGCGGATCGGGGCAGGCGTGGTAGCTGCGGTACTGGCGGTTATCCAAGGTCCAAATGTCGGCTAACTGTCCCCACGCCATCCGGTCATGAATCCGCATGTTGGCGGGGTTGGCTGCGTCAGGTCCCACAAGCACCGGCATGTGCTCAAAGTAGGCTTGGTAGGCCGCCGCACGGCGGCGTAAAAACACCTGCGGGTCGGTGTACTTCGTGTCGCGATCATTGGCGTAGTCGTTGACCACTTCGTGATCGTCCCAGGTCATGACCCAGGGGTGCGCCGCATGCGAGGCGCGCAAATCTGCATCGCCTTTGTACTGGGCGTGGCGTGCGCGGTACTCGTCCAGTGTTTGAGGCAGCGCGCCTTGGTGCGGGCGCACGATATAGCGGGGGTTACTGCTCTCGTAAATATAGTCGCCCACAAACAGCACCAAATCCAGGTCTTGCTGTGCAATGTCGCGATGGGCTGTGAAATAGCCTTGCTCAAAATGCTGACACGAGGCCAGCGCCATGCGCAGCTGAGCCACTTTGTCTTGCGCGGCCGGTGTGGTGCGGGTGCGCCCCACCGGGCTGGTGGCCGAGCCGCAAGTGAAGCGGTACCAATAGTGGCGCGCGGGCAGCAAGCCCTTAGCCTCCACGTGCACGCTCATGGCGCGCTGCGCCGAAGTCATCGTCGTCCATTGGCCCACGCGTTTGCGTAAGGCTTCGTCGGCAAATACCTCGCACAGCACGGGCACGGCTTGGCCGTTGAAGGCCGCGTCGGCGTCTTGCACCAGCAAGCGGGTCCACAGCACGACGCTGTCGCCGCGCGGTTGGCCACTGGCCACACCCAGCGCAAATGGGTCGTTTTGCCAGCGCAAGGGGCGCTGCGCATCGGCGGAAAAGCCCAGGGCTTGCTGCGCCGAAAGACTCCAAGGCGCCAAGGCCATACCGAGCGCCAAGCGGCCCCAATCGCGACGATTAAGGTTGGCCAGTGTGCCGGCTAAAGTTGAGGGCTTTTTCATGTGCAGCATGTTAACAAGCGACACGGCGGTGGCGCAAATAACGGCACAATCGTCTTTATGCCTTCCACCGCCCCCATGCCCTCGCCACGCAAAGACCATCTGGACGCTTTGGCCGTGAGCCTGCTCTTGGCGTGCTGCATGTTTTGGGGTCTGCAACAGGTGTTGGTCAAAGCCATCATGAACGAGGTGGCGCCGCTGTTTCAGGCCAGCTTGCGATGCATCGGCGCTTGCGCGCTGCTCATGCTGTGGTGCCGCCTGCGTGGCGTGCGCCTATTTGAGCGCGATGGCAGCTTAGGGGCTGGGCTGCTTGCGGGCGGCCTGTTTGCGGCCGAATTCGCCTGCATTTATTTAGGGCTGCGCCAGACCTCGGCCTCGCGCTTAACCGTGTTTTTGTACACATCCCCATTTTGGGTGGCTGCGTTGGTGCCGCTCTTTGTGCCCTCAGAGCGCTTGCGCCCGCTGCAGTGGCTGGGTATGGCCTGCGCATTTGTCGCCGTCGCCTTTGCCATGCGTGAGGGCTTGGGCGGGGGCAGCGCCACGGGCGATTTGCTAGGGCTGGCAGCCGGTGCATTGTGGGGCTTGACTACGGTGGTGATTCGGGCGCGCAACCTGACCCGCATCTCGCCTGAAAAACTGCTTTTTTACCAAATCGCTTGTACCGCCTTAGCCGTGCCCTGGCTGTCGTTGGCTTTGGGCGAGCGCTGGTCCATGGACTGGAGCGCCTTAGCCTGGGGCTCAATGCTGGCGCAAACCGTGATCGGCGCGTTCGCCAGTTACCTGACCTGGATGTGGATGTTGGGCCGCTACCCGGCCACCAAAATCGCGGTGTTTGTATTTTTAACCCCCCTGTTTGCGCTTTTGTTCAGCACCTTGCTTTTGGGCGAAGTCGCCACGCCCACCTTGCTGGCCGCCCTGGCCCTGGTAGCCGTGGGCATTGTGCTGGTCAACCGAAAACCCATCTAACCTTCGTGGAGACCACTATGACTTACCAAGCACTGCAAATTAACAAAGACGACGCCGGTTACAGCTGCACCCTGCAGACGCTGGATGACAGCGCGCTGCACGAGGGCGATGTGACCGTGCAGGTGGATTACTCCACCATCAACTACAAAGACGGGCTGGCCATCACTGGCAAGTCACCCGTGGTGCGAAAGTTCCCGCTCACCCCTGGCATTGACCTGGCTGGCACCGTGATCGACAGCCAGCACCCGCTGTTCAAAGCGGGCGAGAAAGTCGTGCTCAACGGCTGGGGCGTGGGCGAAAGCCACAGTGGCGGTCTGGCGCAAAAAGCGCGGCTTAAAGGCGACTGGCTGGTGAAACTCCCTCCAGCCTTCTCCCCGCGCCAAGCCATGGCCATCGGCACAGCCGGCTACACCGCCATGCTGTGCGTGATGGCCCTGCAAAAACACGGCGTCACACCTGACAAGGGCGACATCTTGGTGACCGGCGCGGGCGGCGGCGTGGGCAGCGTAGCCATTGCGCTCTTGGCCAAGCTCGGTTACCGCGTGGTCGCCAGCACCGGCCGGCCGCAAGAGGGCGACTACCTGCGACAGCTGGGCGCATCACAGATTATCGACAGGGCCGAGCTGAGCGCCCCCGGCAAACCCCTGGCCAAAGAACGCTGGGCAGGCGTGGTCGACACTGTGGGCAGCCACACCCTGGCCAACGCCTGCGCCAGCACTAAATACGGCGGCGTGGTGACGGCCTGCGGCCTTGCCCAGGGCATGGACTTTCCGTCCAGCGTAGCTCCGTTCATTTTGCGCGGCGTGACGCTAGTGGGTATCGACAGCGTGATGGCCCCCCGCGCTGTGCGCGAAGCGGCATGGGCGCGTTTAGCGCAAGACCTGGACACCGCGCAACTGGAGCACATGACGCGTGAAGTGAACTTGGCTCAAGCCGTGGGCTTGGGCGCTGAAATTTTGGCGGGGCGCGTGCGCGGGCGGGTGGTCGTGAATGTGAACGGCTAAAGCACGCTCGGCAGGGCCTTTAGTTCTCAAAGGCCAAGCACCGCCCCATCAAGTCGCGGATAATTGCAGCACCCCTTCTACTTGACTTGCCACTGTCGGCAAACTCACCCTTTGAGCGTAAAAATGAGCACTTTGCAAACTATCGGCGCACGCGCCACGGGCTTGGCCACTATCGCCGCTGACGGCACCGTGTTGGACACTTGGTTCCCAGCCCCTGAATTGGCACAGGGCATTGCCCAAAGCGCGAGCACCCGCTTGACCGCGGCCGAAGCGGTAGCCGCACTGGGCGCCGAAGCCACACAGGCGATGTCCGCTTGCGCCGTGCGCAACGTGACGGTGGTCGCCGTGCGCACCGAAATCAAAAGCTTGGCTGACGCGCCTGCAGACACGCATGACGCCTACCTGCGACTGCACCTGCTGAGCCACCGCCTAGTTCAGCCGCACGGCGCCAATGTGACGGGCATCTTTGGCCTGCTGGCCAACGTGGCTTGGACCAACTTTGGCCCCTGCGCCGTGAGCGAAGTGCCCGCCGCCCGGCTTAAAGCACGCGCCACTGGCCGCCTGCTGGAGATCAAAGGCGTAGACAAATTCCCTCAAATGACCGACTACGTGGTGCCCGCCGGCGTGCGCATTGCCAACGCCGACCGTGTGCGCTTGGGCGCACACCTGGCCAGTGGCACGACTGTCATGCATGAAGGTTTTTGCAACTTCAACGCGGGCACCCTGGGCGCCAGCATGGTCGAAGGCCGCATCAGCGCGGGCGTGGTGGTCGATGATGCCAGCGACATCGGCGGGGGCGCATCCATCATGGGCACGCTGTCCGGTGGCGGCAAAGAAGTCATCAAGGTCGGCAAGCGCTGCCTGCTGGGCGCGAATGCCGGCATCGGCATTTCGCTGGGCGACGACTGCGTGGTCGAAGCCGGGTGCTACATCACCGGCGGCAGTCGCGTGCAAATGCCCGACGGCAGCTTAATGAAGGCCAAAGCACTGTCTGGCCAAAACGGCATCCTGTTCCGCCGCGATTCACAGTCAGGCGCGTTGCACGCCATCCCCCGCAACAAGAGCTGGGGCGAGTTGAACGCGGAGTTGCACAAGAACTGAGTTCGTCTCTTCCGATAACAAAACGGCGTACCTGCGCAAGTGGGCACGCCGTTTTGCATTCAACGCCGTGCCTTGCTCACTGCTTGCGCTGCTTGCCAACAATTGATACACCCCCGCCTAGGGCTCAAGATTTTTAACTCACCTTCATGTGCCCAACCCAGCACGCATCGCTCGCCTGTGGCGACTTCCGCGGCCAACAACTCAGCCCTCGGTATCGAGAAAACCTCTGACAGCACCTCTTGAGCGATGTCGTCTTTTGTGGCCCCGCCGGCCGACCTGGCCGCGCCGCCCAGTTCGGCATGAGCGGCTTGCAAAGCCTGGCGCAAGCGCAAGCGGCGCAGGGATTCAGTCAGCAAATCGCCTAGAGCTACTTTTTGGATCTCGTCGCTTTGCTCACACGCCCATTGCGAATTGCGATCAACGCACCCGGTCCAGCAGCTGCTTTATCAAGGAACTCACCGTCTCGTCTGGGGTGTTAATCGAATAGATCTCAGACATGTGGCTATGGCCCAAGAGCTTATAAAGGCCTGGGCATTTGCCCGCTTTGCACAGGGCGGCATTGAGCTGCTCGCTTTGGGCATGGAAGTCTTGCGGATCCAACTGGGCATAGGCCAGCAGCAGGGGCACCTGGGATGCGACCAGGCCGGGCACCGACGAGCGTGCCGGGTACAAGGTGGTGTCTTTGCCAAAGTAGGCTTGCAGCGGCGGGTTGACCTCGGCGCTGGTCGGGTCAAAGATGCCCGAAAGCATCACCGCCCCAGCCAGGCCCGAGCCGGGCGCCACATGGAACTGCGGGTGCGCCAGGTATTGCGCCACATGCGCCGCGCCTGCCGAATGGCCCATGAGAATGATGCGCTGAGGGTTGCCACCACTGGCAGCGATATTCTCGCGCACCCATTTCAACGCCGACTGGATATCTTGTTGCGCAGCAGGCCAGGGGTTGCCAGGAGCCAGGCGGTACGTCATGTTGACGCCGACCATGCCTTGGCGCACGGCCCACAGCATAATGTTGTCGTAAAACGGGCTATCACCAGTGCGGCGCTCGCCGCGCATGAATGCGCCGCCGTGCACAAACACCAGCACCGGCTTACCCGCTTGGGGCTGATCGGATTGGAATATGTCCAGCAGATGGCGAGCGTCGGCGCCGTAGCGCAGGTCGCGACGAACCTGAACGCCGGCATATGGCTCACGCTCACTCACAGGGGCGTAGATCTTTTCGGTGGCAGGTGGCGCGATTATTGGGCCGATTTTGGCCAAATCGGACGCCATGCTGGGCGGCACGGCGGAGGGGACTTCAACCGTTTTGAACGACGGCACGGAAGCACATCCTGCGATGACAACCGAGATGCAAATTCCGCAAAGGGTGCGCATGAAAACAACTCCGAAAAAATAAAACCTTGGCGCATGCAGGCCGAGTGATCAAGCCATGATCGCTCGCGCGTCCAGTTGCCGCCTGTCACAAGCGTGTCAAGCCTTATCCTACGCCCTGACATGGCCCCCCAACCGCGATAGCAAAATCATCGCGTCTGCTGCGTGACACGCACCGCTGAAGCTTTGCCCAATACTGCACCCATGCAACTTCATTTTTCCCCCACTTCCCCCTATGTGCGCAAGTGCATGGTGGTGGCCGACGAGCTCGGCCTGAGCAACCGCATCACCTTGCTGGCTTCCAGCGCGCACCCCGTGAACCGGGACGCCAGCATCGTCGCCAACAACCCCCTGGGTAAAGTGCCCGCCTTGGTGACGGCCGATGGCCAGGCGCTGTACGACAGCCGAGTGATTTGCGAGTACCTGAACGATCTGGGCGGCGGTGACTTGTTCCCCGCCAGCGGCAACGCGCGTTGGCGCGCCATGACCTTGCAATCCCTGGGTGACGGCATTTTGGACGCGGCGCTGCTGACTCGCTATGAAAATGCTGTGCGCCCCGAGGCCTTGCGCTGGGCCGACTGGACGGTGGGCAAGCTCGATGCCATCCACACCTCGCTAGACTATCTGAACCAAAATCCAGCGGTATTGGCGGGCGATCTTCACATCGGCCAGATCTCTATCGCTTGCGCGGTGATGTATTTGGATTTCAGGTTCCCTGAACTGGCTTGGCGTCAAGCCTATCCGGCCTTGGCTCAAGCCATAGCCCCCGTGCTAGCGCGCGAGTCCGTGAAGAAAGAGCGGGCCTTGCCGGCCTGAAGCGCACCGACTTTTGTTGTTCATTGGCGAGTTTCAAGGCACTGGCCTCAGTCAACGCAACTTAATCGACCACGGCACCCGACTCTTTGACGATCTTGGCCCATCGGCCCAGGTCGTCTTTGACGATCTGCGCCAGCTGCTCTGAGGTGCCTTTGAAAGGCTCGCAGCCCAAATTGGCCAACTTGGCACGCACCTCTGCGTCGTCAAGGGCTTTGCTCAATTCAATTTGCAAATAACTGGTCAGCGCCTTGGGCGTGCCCGCTGGCGCAAACAGGCCGTACCAAGGCGTGGCGCCAAAGCCTTTCAAGGTTTCACCAATGGTGGGCGCATCGGGCAGGGCCGGTACGCGTTTTTCATTCACCACGCCCAACACCTTGAGCTTGCCCGCTTTGATGAATGCAATGGACGAAGGCATGCTTTGCACCGATAGCGGCACTTGGCCGCTCACCACGTCAGTGGCGGCCGCGGCCGCACCTTTATAGGGAATGTGCTGGAGTTTAATGTCGGCCGCTTTTTGCAGCATCTCACCAATCAGGTGGTTCAAGGTGCCGTTGCCGGCTGAGGCAATGGCGTATTTACCGGGCTGCATTTTGGCTAGGCTGATGAACTCGGCCACCGTGTTCGCGGCAAAGGTGGGGTTGGCCACCAAGACATAGCCGGCCTTGGCCAGCGGGGCCACGGGTTCGAAATCTTTGACCGGATCGAAGCCGGTTTTGGCGTAAAGCGCGGGGTTGATCACCTGCACGCTGTCGGCCGTGGCCAGCAACGTGTAGCCATCCGGCTTGGCCTTGGCCGTAAAAGCGGTGCCCACATTGCCGCCTGCGCCGGGGCGGTTTTCCACCACAAAAGGCTGGCCTGTTTGCTCGGTCAGTTTTTGCGCTAGCACGCGGGCAATGGCATCGTTGGCGCCACCGGCCACCTGCGGCACCACCAATGTCACCGGGCGACTCGGGAATTTGTCTTGCGCCCACAGCAGGTTGCCCGTCAGGCAGATCCACAAGGCGCCCAAGGTGATGGCCCATTTTTTCATGCACAAGCTCCAGAGATTCGTCCCTTGCATTCTGACCCATCCACCGCGCCGCTTGGCAGGCAAAACCCTAGGCGGTGTCACGCACGGGCCACAAACCCCATGAAAGCCGTTAGACTGAGACTTCAGACAAGCTCTTGTCCTCATAACCTTAGTTCATGTCCAGACAGATTTTGATCATCGGCGTTCACTTGGCCCGCAGCACACGCGGCAAGCCGGGCGCACCGCCCGCATCCTTGTGATGCCGGTAGTTATTCGTTGATCTTTTTTCTGGAGTGTTTTCATGTCTGATTTATTTGACAACCCTATGGGGTTGTGCGGCTTCGAGTTTGTTGAATTTGCCTCACCCGATCCGGCCATGTTAGGCCCCGTATTTGAAGCCATGGGCTTTAGCCTGGTGGCCAAGCACCGATCCAAGAGCGTGCTGCTGTACCGCCAAGGCGACATCAACTTCATCGTCAACCAAGAGCCGAACAGCGCCGCAGCCTACTTTGCCGCCGAGCACGGCCCCTCGGCCTGCGGCATGGCCTTTCGCGTCAGAGATGCGCACCAGGCCTATGCACGCGCTTTGGCGCTGGGTGCGCAGCCCATAGAGATCCCGACCGGGCCGATGGAGCTGCGTCTGCCAGCCATCAAAGGCATTGGTGGTGCGCCGCTGTATTTGATCGACCGCTTTGAAGACGGCAAATCGATTTACGACATTGACTTTGAATTTTTAGACGGCGTGCAACGTCACCCGGTAGGCCACGGCTTGCAGCTGATCGACCACCTCACGCACAACGTGTACCGTGGTCGTATGGGTTTTTGGGCCAGCTTTTACGAGCGACTGTTCAACTTCCGTGAGATCCGCTACTTTGACATTCAGGGCACGCACACCGGCCTCACATCCAAAGCCATGACCGCGCCCGACGGGAAAATCCGCATCCCGCTGAACGAGGAGTCCTCTAAAGGCTCGGGCCAGATCGAAGAGTTTTTGATGGCCTACAACGGCGAGGGCATTCAGCACATTGCTTTGCTGACCGATAACCTGGTGGACACGGTGGACCGGCTGCAGCTGGCGGGCGTGCCCTTGATGACGGCACCCAACGAGGTCTACTACGAGATGCTGCAAGAGCGCCTGCCCGGCCACGGCGTACACGTGGCCGACTTGCAAGCGCGCGGCATTTTGTTGGACGGCTCGACCCAGAGTGGTCAGCCTAAACTGCTGCTTCAAATTTTCTCGCAAACCCAGCTGGGCCCGGTGTTCTTTGAGTTCATTGAACGGCGCGCGGACGATGGCTTTGGTGAGGGCAATTTCAAAGCCTTGTTTGAGTCCATCGAACGCGATCAAATCCGCCGCGGTGTGTTGCAAACTTAAACTCCGTCCATGCTCAACCCGCCCCTACGGCCCCGTCGCTCACTGAGCGCCTTCGCTTTGCAATGGCTCCTCCTGTGCGGGGCCGTGGCGGTGTTGGCGGGCACGGCTTCGGCGCTGTTTTTGTTCAGCCTGGACTGGGCCACGCGCACGCGTGAGACGCACCGGTGGTTGATTCTGGGCTTGCCTTTGGCCGGCTTTGCCATGGGCTGGCTGTACCTGAAATGGGGGCGCTCGGTAGACGCTGGCAACAACTTGCTGATCGATGAAATTCACGACCCACGACAGGTGGTGCCACTGCGCATGGCACCGCTGATCTTGGGCAGTACTGTGGTCTCACATTTGTTCGGCGCCTCGGTGGGGCGCGAGGGCACGGCGGTGCAAATGGGGGGCGCTTTGGCCGATCAGCTGTGCCACCACTACAAGTTGTCGGCCTCACAGCGACGAGTGGTGTTGATGACGGGCATCAGCGCGGGCTTTGCTTCGGTCTTTGGCACCCCGCTGGCTGGCGCGCTGTTTGCGCTTGAAGTGTTGGCCGGACCGGCACTGCGCCGCTTTCGCTGGGCAGCCTTGCTGCCTTGCACCGTGGCGGCAATAGCCGCTGACCAGGTGGCCCATCAACTGGGCTTGTGGTTGGGTGTGCAACACACGCTTTACAGCGCAGGCAGCTTGCCTGCGCTGAACACTTGGAGCCTGACCGCCATGGTCTTGGCCGGCGGCCTGATGGGCCTGACCGGGCGAGTCTTTGCCATCAGCACCCATGGCCTGAGCGCGTGGATGAAACAGCGCATCGCCTACGCGCCCTTGCGACCCCTGATCGGCGGCGCGCTGATCGCTGTGATCGTTTGGTCTGCCCAGGCGGATCGTTACATCGGCCTGGGGATTCCGGTCATTGTCCAAGCGTTTTCGCAGCCGCTGGCGCCTTGGGACTTTGGCGCCAAGCTGGCCCTGACCGTAGCCTCTTTGGGTTCGGGCTTCAAAGGCGGGGAGGTCACGCCGCTGTTCTATATCGGCGCCACACTGGGTAACGCCTTGGCCCCTTGGCTGCAAATGCCAGTGGGCCTGATGGCTGCTGTCGGCTTTGTGGCGGTGTTTGCCGCAGCGGCCAACACCCCCCTGGCCTGCACCGTCATGGCCATGGAATTGTTTGGCGTGCCCATCGGCGGGTTTGCCGCAATGGCTTGCGCAGTGAGTTACTTGTTCTCAGGACGGGTGTCGATTTACAAGGCGCAGCGCCAACGCCCCGCCAAGGCGCTGCCAAAGAACACTTGAGGCTGCCCGGCGCTGTGAGCCGAGCCTGTTTTACTGTGCCGCAGCCTTGGCCAGATGTGCCTGGGCCAAAGCCACAAACCAATCCAGGCAACCCGGGTTGGCCATGGCGTCTTTGTTCACCACCTTTTCCAGCGGCTGACCCAGCATCAGTTTTTTGATTGGCAACTCCTGCTTTTTGCCCGACAAGGTGCGCGGGATTTCTGCGACCTGGAAGATTTCGTTGGGAATGAAACGCGGGCTGAGTGCGGTCTTGATGGCGTTATTGATCTTGGCTTGCAAGGCTGCGTCCAAGCTGGTGGTGCTGCGCAGCACCACAAACAAAGGCATATAGCTTTCACGTCCCAGGTACTCTAGATCTACCACCATGCTGTCTATCACTTCAGGCAGGGCCTCTACTGCGCTGTACAACTCGCTGGTGCCCATGCGCAGGCCGTGGCGATTGATGGTGGCATCGCTGCGGCCAAAAATCACACAGCCCTCGCCGCCGCCCTCGGGCGTGCCGATGCGCAACCAATCGCCATGCCGCCACACGCCGCCCATTTTTGGACCGGCGTCGCCGCCACCTGGTTTGCGGCCGTGGCCAGCGGGGTACATCTCAAAGTAGCTGGCCAGGTAGCGCGCGTTGTGGGTGTCGCCCCAAAAATACAGCGGCATGGACGGGATGGGCTGGGTGCAAACCAGCTCTCCCACTTCGCCCAGAACCGGCTCGCCGGCCTCGTTCCAGGCCTCAACCGCGCAGCCGAGCAAGCGGCACTGCATGACGCCCGCTTCTTGCGGCAACTCGCGGTTACCGCCAATGAAAGCGCCACAAAAATCGGTGCCACCCGAAATATTGCACCACCAAATGTCGGGCAGTTGGCGTTCAGGCGAAAAGGTCTGCGCCACATGGCGAAACTGCGCGGTGCCCCAGTTTTGGGTATCGGCCGACAACGGCGAGCCCGTGGTGCCCAAGGCACGCACGCTTGACAAGTCCCCGCATTGGGTCAGGTCCACACCCGCCTTGTGGCAGTTGGCGAAAAAGGCCGCGCCTGCGCCAAAGAAGGTTACTTTCATTTCCGCGGCAAAGCGCCAAAGCGTGCCCCAATCGGGGTTGTCTTTGCTGCCACCGGGGTTGCCGTCGTAAATGATGCAGGTGGTGCCGTTAAGCAAGCCCCCCAGCTGCGCGTTCCACATGACCCAGCCGGTGGAGCTGTACCAGTGGTAACGCTCGCCCCAGGAGTTGGGGTGGTAGCTGCAGCCAATGTCGTTGTGCAAAATTTTCAAAGCCAACGCCACAATCACCGTGCCGCCATGACCGTGAACAATAGGTTTGGGCAGGCCAGTGGTGCCACTGGAATAAACGATCCATAAGGGGTGGTCAAAAGGCAGCCACATCGGCTCAAACGCCTCAACCTCGACGCCCTGCTGCTGCGTGGTCTGCGCCATGCGCACTGCCCCTGCCACGTCGTTGCTCGCCAAGTCAGCGGTGCCCAAGTTGTCGTGAATGATCACATGCTGCAGCGAAGGCAGCGCGTCCACCAGCTCTTGCACCACGGTCATGCGGTCGTGGTCGCGCCCGCCGTAGCTGACGCCATCGACCGCGATCAGCACCTTGGGCTCAATTTGCTTGAAGCGGTCCAGTACCGCCAGCGTGCCCATGTCGGGGGCGCAAATGCTCCACACCCCGCCCACACTGACGGTGGCCAAAAAAGCAACCATGGCCTCAGGAATATTGGGCAGGTACGCGGCCACGCGGTCGCCGGGCTGCACCCCGTGGGCTTGCAAATGCAGGGCCATGGATGCAACTTGGCGCTGCAACTCGGGCCAAGACATTTCGCTGTGTTGGCCTTTTTCGTTACGGCAAATCAAGGCCATGAATCCGGCTTGATCGGCGGCCTGCACGTGGCGAAGCACCTGCTGCGCGTAGTTCACCTGTGCGCCAGGAAACCACTGCCCGCCCGGCATGGCGTTTTTGGCCAGCACTTGACTATGTGGAGTGGGCGAGCGCATGTCAAAGTAGTCCCACATGCTTTGCCAAAACGCATCCAGATCCGTGATCGACCATTGCCACAGTTCGTGGTAAGTCTCAAAAGACAGGCCTCGATGGGCTTTCAACCAGTCTTGGTACAGGCGTATTTGCGGCAAAAAAGGCGCGCCAGCGTGTTCAGTAGAAATTGCGGTGGATGACGCGGGGGTGTTAAAGCTTGCATTCATGGCCACAAGGGTATCAGTGGCGAACAACCCCTGTCATCCGGAAAACCCGCTTGCTGTACGCCTTGGCGACAGTGACTCCAACGACCAGCCTGAACAGACAAGGACTAAGCGCGCCCTTTACTCCAAGGTGTCGCAACGCCCCTGGCCTGATGCGTGGCCTCTGTAGTCGCTTTGCCATAGCTGGTGCGCTAAATCGATTTGAATGCGTTCGTTGTCGATGGCGGTGATCAAGCGCGCGCCGTCCATCACAAAAGCGTAAGGCACCACCCCATCAATCTTCAAGGACTGTACCTGTTGCGCCTGTCGCGTCAGCTCCAGCGTGCGCACCCAGGTGCTGCGGGCTGGCAGGTAAGCGACGGCGCATTGCAGTCGCCAAATTTCGGCCGAGGCCGCTGCGCTTGAGGCCAGCGCCATGGGGGCGATCAAGCCCGCGGCAATGAAGCGTGCTCGGTTAAGTCGCATCGCCAATATTTTGCGCCAAGCGCTGGCTTTTCCAATACACATCATCGCCACCGTTCAAGCGGTTCAGCACACGGGCCAACACAAACATCAAATCCGACAAGCGATTCAGGTACTGTTTGGGGGTTTCGTTCAGCGACTCTTCATTGCCCAGCGCCACCGTGGCCCGCTCGGCACGTCGCGCCACGGTGCGGCACACATGCGCCAGCGCTGCGCCGCGAGAACCAGCAGGCAAAATGAACTCTTGCAGTTTGGGCAGTTGGGCGTTGTAGTGGACCAGTGCCGCATCAAGCGCGGTAACCGCCTCGGCCTTGAGCAACTCAAAGCCGGGGATGGACAGCTCACCGCCCAAATTGAACAACTGGTGCTGCACCTCCACCAACACGTCGCGCACGTCGGCTGACATGTCTTCGCATAGCAGCACGCCGATGTGGGAGTTAAGCTCGTCTACCTCGCCCATGGCGTGCACCCGTAAACTGTTTTTGGATACGCGCAGGTTGTTGCCCAGGCCCGTCGTGCCGTTGTCGCCGGTACGGGTGGAGATTTGCGTCAAACGTTGGCCCATAAGTCTCTTTGCAGGTTCAGTTGAAGGTGAGGTGAAGGTTTTGATAACCTTGCCCGCCATTGTGCCCGTGTCCACCCGGCATGGCGCTGACAAGGTCACCCCCGACTTGCCCCTTGCGTGACTGCCTCAAGTGGTGTGAAAGCGTAAACTTTGGCCCTCAAGGCAACTCAAGCCCCATGGAGACAAAACTATGAACGCGCCTACCCACACCGCCCATTTGGCACCCGAGATTGCCCAACGCGCCGTCCCCGACGCCTTGATCGAGTCTTTAAAGAGCCGCTTCGCCCTGAACTGCTCCACCGCCCAAGTGGTGCGCGAGCAGCATGGCCGCGACGAGTCGGCCTTTACCCATGTGCCCCCCCCGGCCGCCGTGGTATTTGCCGAGTCCACCCAAGACGTGTCGGACGCAGTGCGCCTGTGCGCCCAGTATCAGGTGCCTGTGATTCCGTTTGGCGTGGGATCGTCGCTGGAAGGGCATTTGTTGGCGGTGCAGGGCGGCATCAGCATCGATTTGATGCGCATGAATAAAGTGGTCTCGATCAACCCCGAAGACCTGCTGGTCACGGTGCAACCTGGCGTGACACGCAAGCAGTTGAACGACGAGATCAAATCCACCGGCCTGTTCTTTCCGATCGACCCAGGTGCTGACGCCACGATTGGCGGCATGAGCGCCACCCGCGCGAGCGGCACCAACGCCGTGCGCTACGGCACGATGCGCGAAAACGTTTTGGCGCTGGAAGTGGTGACCGCCAGCGGCGAGGTGATCCGCACCGGCACGCGGGCCAAAAAATCCAGCGCCGGCTACGACCTGACACGCTTGATGGTGGGTAGCGAAGGCACTTTGGGCGTGATGACCGAAATCACGGTCAAGCTGTACCCCTTGCCCGAAGCCATTTCGGCTGCGATTTGCTCGTTCCCGAGCATCGAGGCGGCGGTGCGCGCGGTGATTCAAACCATTCAGCTGGGCGTGCCAATTGCACGCGTCGAGTTGATCGACCACAACGCGGTGCGCATGGTCAATGCCTATGCCAAGCTAGGCCTGCGCGAAGAGCCCATGCTGTTGATGGAATTCCACGGCTCTCCCGCTGGCGTGAAAGAACAGGCCGAGACGGTGCAAGAAATTGCCAGCGAATTTGGTGGAAACGCCTTTGAGTGGGCCACCACCCCAGAGGAGCGCACGCGTTTATGGACCGCGCGCCACAACGCCTACTTTGCTGCGTTGCAAAGCAAGCCGGGGTGTCGCGCCATCAGCACAGACACTTGCGTGCCCATCAGCCGATTGGCCGACTGCCTGCTCGACTCGATCGCCGAGACCGATGCAAGCGGGATCCCGTATTTCTTGGTCGGCCATGTGGGCGACGGCAATTTCCACTTTGGTTATTTGATTGATCCCAACAACCCGCAAGAATGCGCAACCGCCGAGGCACTCAATCAACAACTGGTGCACCGTGCACTCAAGCTGGGGGGCACTTGCACCGGCGAGCACGGCATTGGCCTACACAAGATGGATTTTTTGCGCACCGAAACCGGCGAGGGTGCGGTCAACATGATGCGCACCATCAAACGTGCACTGGACCCGCACAACATCATGAATCCGGGGAAAATTTTCTCAATGTGATGAGGCTCAAGGCGCAGGGGAAACGCTGGCAATGGGCGCGCCTCGAAGCAGCAAAGCCTCGACCTCATCGCACAGCTTGACGGGCTCGAAGGGCTTGAGCAGCAAAGCGCTCAGGCCGGCGTCTTTGAAGCGCTGCAAGTCCTGCGGGTTCACGTTTGCGGTCAGACCAATCACCGGTGCAAGCCCATGTGACGTGAAAGACTGACGAATAGCTTGCGTGGTTTGCACGCCGTCCATCACGGGCATCAGCATGTCCATAAAGACCAAATCAAAACGCTGATGACGCCAAAGCTCTAGGGCTTGCGCACCGTTTTCGGCCTCCACCACGGTGCTGTTCGGCCAGGCATTTTTCAGCACCTGCTTGACCAACAAGCGATTGAGTCCATGGTCGTCGACCACCAAGAATTGCCAAGCCTGGCTGGCGGTTTGCAGCACGGTGGCCGCCTGCGGCTTGACGGCCTGGGGCGGAGACTGAGCGGACAAAGGCAGGCTAAACCAAAAGCAAGAGCCCTGACCCGGGGTGCTGTCAAAACCGATTTCTCCTTCTAGCAGCTCAACCAAGCCTTGGGTGATGGCCAAGCCCAGGCCATTGCCGCCATAGCGTTTTTGAATCTCACCTTGGGCCTGTATGAAACGGTTAAAGATCTGGGGCTGGTCCTCAAAGCCAATGCCAATCCCGGTGTCCTGCACTGAAAACAACACGCCCGGATGGTCCCACTTCACGCGCAGCACCACCTGGCCTTGATGCGTAAACTTGAGAGCGTTGCCCAGCAGGTTGACCAGGATTTGCATCAGACGATGCCGGTCGGTGCTGACCCACTCGGGTACATCGTCTTCAATTTCGCAGCGGTAGGCCAGCTCCATGCTTTTGACGCGCGGCACAAACAAATCAAAGGCATGGCGCACCGTCTCGCGCAGAGCAAATGTTTCGGCATGCGCGGCCAAACGGCCCGACAAAAACTGCGAGTAATCCAGCACATCGTTGATCACCGTCATCAGGTGATCCGCCGACTGGCTGGTGTGCGCCAAAATTTCCTGTGCCCGGGGTTTGTTGTGCACGCGTTTCATCAACAAGCTGTTAAAGCCCAAGATTGCATTCATGGGCGTGCGCAGTTCATGACTGACAGAGGCGATAAAGTGCTCGCGCATGTCCAGCGCCTGCTCCAGTTCGGCCTGTTTTTTCTCCAGCTCTTGCTGCCTCAAGCGGCTTTCGCGCAGAGCCGCGCGGTGCTGGCGGTCGTACACCAAGGGCACCAAAACAAGCATGACCGTGACGATGGCAAAAGTGGCAAACGCGTATTTGCTCTGCGCATGGTCGCTGGGCAGTGCTTGCAACAACCAGCCTTGGGCGGTCAGCACCGCGACCCCCACTTGCGCGGTAAACACCACGCCCAGCCACACATAACCGGCCCTGGGTCCAATAATGTAGAAAGGGATCACCGGCAAAATCAGCATCCAGGACAGTCGCGGCGAAAGCAGGCCGCCTGAGGTCCAGGCCGCGTGAATCAAGTAGATGACGCCGAGCAGGCAAATCAAATGAATCGCTTGACGCAAAGGCATTCCGCGGCTGATCAGCACCATCTGCAGCATCATGGCCACGCCATAGGCGAGCGACGTCATGGGCGCTTGGTGATAGGGGTTGATCAGCGGAAAACTGAGCAGCACCAGCGTGAGCAGTGCCTCAAAGAAAAACAAGTAGGGCATCTTGCCTTGCCGAAAGGCCCGCGGCAAACGAGGCACCACCCGCTGATCCAGCCATTGCTGCAAAAGAGCGAGTGTCATGCCTGCTCCTTGTTCAACGCCACAGCTTCGCAGACGGTGCTGACCATCAGCTCAGGATCCATGGGTTTGTAGAGCACGTGGTTCATGCCCGCGTCCAGACAACGCTGACGATCCACGGGGTTGGTGTTGGCGGTCAAGGCCACCACCGGCAAGTTGCGCAGCGGTAAAGGCAACTGGCGTAAAGCGCGCGTGACCGCCATGCCATCCATCTCGGGCATCACCATATCGATCAAGGCGACATCAAAATGCTGGGCTTGAATCAACGTCAGCGCCTGTGCGCCCGAGCTGGCCGTGGTGACTCGCGCATTGGGCCAGACCTTGCGCAACTGCAGCTGCGCCACCAGCAGGTTCATGGCGTTGTCATCGACCACCAGCACGTCAAACGCCGCATCTGCGGCCAACGTGGTGTGGGCGGGTGCGATTTCGGTAAGCCGTGGTGACCGCTGCAGCGGCAACTCCAGCCAGAACAAAGCGCCTTTTCCGACGGCGCTGTGAACGCCAATGCGCCCGCCCTGCAAGACCACCAAACGCTCGCAAATG
Source organism: Comamonadaceae bacterium (assembly GCA_947452725.1). GTDB lineage: Bacteria > Pseudomonadota > Gammaproteobacteria > Burkholderiales > Burkholderiaceae_C > Limnohabitans_A. Next base: position 27,974 of record CANGEG010000006.1, read on the forward strand.
CTCAGGCCCAAACCGGTGCCGCCAAACGCCTGGTTGGTCGCCACATCGGCCGATTCGAAGCGATTGAAAATTTGCTGCTGCCGCTCGGGCGCCACGCCTCGGCCGGTATCTTGCACAGCCACATGCAGGGCGTCGCCCTGCGGCCGCAGGGTCAGCGTGAGCGCGCCACTGGCAGTGAACTTGATGGCGTTGTCCAGCAAATAGCCAAGTATTTGCGCCAAGCGTTGGCGATCGATCCAGATCTCAGGCGGCAGCTCTGGCGCCAAGTGCAGCTGCCAGGACAGCCCCTTGGCCTGCGCCCGCGTCTTGAAAGGCTGGACCGTGGACTCGAGCCAAGGCGCCAACACGCAGGCCTCGGGGAAAAAGTTCACGCGCCCCGCTTGGAGCTGGGCAAAATCCAAAATGTCGTTCACTACATGGAGCAGGTGCTCGGTCGAGCGGCGAATATGCTCCGCCGTTTCGGCATTGGCCGGATCATCGGCCAGTTCTTCTCGCAACACGCCATTCAGACCCAAAATCGCGTTCATAGGCGTGCGCAACTCGTGGCCGACGGCTGCGACAAATTCATCTTTGTGCGCTTGCGCCTCAATCAGGTGTGCCTGCGTGGCTTCCAGCTCGCGGTTGCGATGTTGCACAACGGCCAATTGGGTGCGGTGTGAGCGGTCATATAAACGCAGCAGCCAGACCAGACTGGCGGCGGCGAAAACATGGTTAGACAAAGCCCACAAAAGCGTGCCCGAATTGGGCGGCGGGCGAACCATATCACCGTCCAAGGTGGCCATCAACAGCCACAGGTACACGCCCAGCAAAAGCCCCATCCACAGGCCGGCGCCCCTCGGCCCCAAAAAGAACAAGGCCGGCACGGTCAACACCGTCAAGAAAACCAGGGCCGACGAGTTGATCCCACCCGTCGTCGTGGCGATGTACACGATCAGCGACATGGCCACCACCAAGGCCACATTGACCAGCACCACATGCAGGCGACGGGACAGCGAAAACGGCAGCATGCCCAACAGCACCGCCGCTGCCACCAAGTTGGCACGGTGGTCATAGTCGGTCTGCGGCAAGACATAAAAGGTCAGCGAGTTGATGCCGATCACCAACAAGCACATGGCCAGCAATTGCTCGCGCGTAAAGCCCAGCGCGTGCCCCTGAGGCGGCTCAGGCTGCCACCAGCGCAGCACGGCTTGGCGCAAGGACAACATGCTCAGCCCTTCAGCCGCGCAGGCGATCGATCAAACCATTGAGCGCTTCAAGCGAGCCAAACTGAATCGACAGCTCGCCCATTTCCTCTATCTTGCCGTAGCGTTTAACGCGCTTTTTGATACGCACTTCCACCTCGGCCATCAGCAAATCGGCCAGCTCTTCTTCGACCCGGCGGATGTCGCGTGACTTTTCTTTCTTGGGTTTTTGCGGCACCAAATTGAATTCTGCGCTGAGTTTTTTGACTAGGCTTTCGGTCTCGCGCACCGACATTTTCTTGGCGGTGATTTGATTGGCCGCTGTAATTTGGGTAGCCCGGTCCAGCGACAAAAGCGCTCGCGCATGGCCCATGTCCAAGTCGCCAGCCATCAGCATCGATTGCACCGGCTCGGCCAAGTTCAGCAGGCGCAGCAAATTGCTGGCAGCGCTGCGCGAGCGGCCTACGGCCTGCGCGGCGGTTTCGTGGGTCAGGCCAAACTCTTTGATCAGGCGCTGCAAGCCCTGAGCCTCTTCAAGCGGGTTCAGGTCTTCGCGCTGGATGTTTTCAATCAGCGCCATCGCTGCGGCAGATTCGTTGGGCACATCGCGCACGAGCACAGGCACGCGGTCCAGGCCCGCCAAGCGTGAGGCCCTGAAACGCCGCTCGCCAGCAATGATTTCGTACTTGCCGGCGTTGGCTCCCTCGTGCAACTGGCGCACCAAGATCGGCTGCATGATGCCTTGCGCCTTGATGGATTCGGCCAACTCATACAAGGCGCCCTCGTCCATGCGGGTGCGCGGCTGATACACGCCGGGCACCAAGGCATCCAGTGCCAAGGTCGTGGAGATGCCGTCATTGGCCACCCCTGCGGCTTGGCTGGGCGCCTCTTGCACTTTGGGGCCCAGCAAAGCTTCCAGGCCGCGGCCGAGGCCTTTGGGATTTTTGGTGACCATGGTCAGTCTTTCAAAAGTTCTGTCAAAAGCGCCAGGCCTTGTGGCCAGTCGCCCAATTTGGATTCAGCATTGAGATGGCCCGCCGGGCCCAAGTTCACCCACTGCGCGCCCCAACTCATGGCCAAGGCCTGTGCGCTGGCCAAACTGCAGTAAGGGTCGTTTTCGCTGCCCACCACCACCGTTTTGAACGGCAAGCGCTGACGCGCCTCGGGCGACCAACTGGGCAGGGCTTGGGACAGCACGGGCGTTTGCATATCGGCCGGCGCCACCAACAAGGCGGCACGCACGCGGGCGCTGTTGCGCGAGTACGCCGCCCAGGCAGCCACCTGTTGGCAGCCTAGACTGTGTGCGACCAGTGCCACCTCAGACGGCGCATCGATCACGGCTTCCTCCAGGCGCATGAGCCAGTCTCCGCGCAAAGGCCGCTGCCAGTCATGCTGCTCCACCACGCTGTAGCCATGCGCGGCCACCCAGCGCATTGGCCAATGCCCGGGGCCACTGCCTTTCCAGCCTGGCAACACCAAAACGCGGGGATTCATCATTTCACATAGTGGGAATGCGTTCAACCAACTCGCGGGCAAACTCGACGAAAGCCTGGCTGCCTTTGGCTGAAGGATCGAAAACCACGCCCGGCAAACCATAGCTGGGCGCCTCGGCCAAACGCACGTTGCGTGGGATCACGGTGTTAAATACCTTGTCGCCGAAATGCGCTTTGAGCTGCTCGCTCACCTGCTGCTGCAAGGTGATGCGCGGATCGAACATCACGCGCAGCAAGCCAATGATCTTCAAGTCGCGGTTCAAGTTCGCGTGCACTTGCTTGATGGTGTTGACCAAATCGGTGAGCCCTTCAAGGGCAAAGTACTCGCACTGCATCGGCACGATCACGCCATGCGCGGAGCACAAGCCGTTGAGCGTGAGCATGGACAGGGAGGGTGGGCAGTCGATCAACACAAAATCAAAGTCGTCTTGCACCTGGGCCAGCGCTTTCTTTAGGCGCTGGTCGCGCCGCTCCAGTTCCACCAACTCAACCTCAGCGCCGGCCAACTCGCGGTTTGCGCCAACCACGTGATAGCCCGATTTCTCAGACAAAACCGCCGCCTCCATGATGCTGGCCGATTCCAACAGCACGTCGTACACCGTCAGCGCCAGTTGGCGCTTATCGATGCCCGAGCCCATGGTGGCATTGCCTTGCGGGTCCAAGTCGATGAGCAACACCCGTTGACCGACCTGGGCCAAGCCCGCTGCCAAATTGACGGTGGTGGTGGTTTTACCCACCCCCCCTTTTTGATTTGCAACACAGAATATTTTGGCCATGGCGTTCAAGATATTTATTTGGACAAAGCGAGTTTCACGCCGAAACCGATCAAGCACAGACCAGCCAATTTTTGCAGTGCACCAGACAGTGCAGCGTGCGAGCGGATGCGCTGCGCCATGTAGTGCGTAATCAACACCACGCCCATGCAATACACAAATCCCAGCGCCGCAATGGTGAGGGCCATAAAGGCAAAAGTCACAGCCCCCTGATGGGTGGCAGGATCAATGAACTGCGGAAAAAAGGCGAAGTAAAACATGATCGCCTTGGGGTTGAACAGTGTGATGACCATGGTGTCACGGAAATACTGGCCGGGGGTGATGCGCACGCTCGGCCCTTGACCGGGTTGCGCCGTCATCATCTTCAAGCCAAGCCAAGCCAGGTAGGCCGCGCCCAACCACTGCAGGGCGGCAAACAAGGTCGGGTAGCTTTGCAGCAAGGCGGCCACGCCGGCCACGGTCAGCCACAGCAAGATCTGGTCGCCGACCAGCAAACCCAACACGGAAGCGACGCCGCCCTTTAAGCGGCCCTGGCTGGTGGAGGTGATCAAGGCCAAGTTGCCCGGTCCAGGCAAGAACAGCAACAACACAAAGGCGGCGACAAAAGCACCGTAATCTGAAACGCCAAACATCTGTTTCACCGGGTATACGAATCACCCAAGTGTACGTGATGCTTTTGTTCGCAAACTCAGGACGTCATATCCGCCGCGCGGGGGCGCAGCCAGAGCATGCAGCGCTCGGCGTTCAAGCCCGGCACCGTCAATGGTTCCACGTGAAACACATCCACCTCGGGGGACAGTTGCGCGATTTCTTCGTCGGGCATCTTGCCCTTCATGGCCATCCACACCCCTCCTTCGGCCAAGGTAGGCTGGGACCACTGAGTAAAGTCCTTGAGCGAGGCAAAGGCACGAGAGCAAACCACGTCATAGCGCTCTTGCACCGATTCCACGCGGGCATGGAGTCCGCGCAAATTGGACAAGCGCAAGGTGGCGGCCACTTGCTGAATGAACGCCGCCTTCTTGCCTACCGTGTCTACGCAGGTGACCTGGATCTCGGGGCGACAAATGGCCAGGACCACACCAGGCAATCCGCCGCCCGAGCCCACATCCAACAGGCGAATCGGCCGGCCCCCCGTGAACCGCAGCAAAGGCGTGAGCGCAGACAGGCTGTCCAGAAGATGGTGGGTCAGCATTTCTTGCGGGTCTCGCACGGCCGTCAGGTTGTAGACGCGGGTCCACTTCTGAATCAACGCCAAGTAGGCCAGCAGCCGCTGCTGCACGTCATCCGAAAGCATCAAGCCCAAGTCTTGGACGCCCTTGCGCAGCGGCGCGGCCAACGCGTCACTCATACCGAGCCCTCTTGCAGTGCACCGTCCTGCACGGCCACCTGGGCAGGCGCCGCCAACTTAAAGCCTTTAACGCCGCCCTTTTTCAGGTGGATCAACAACAAAGAAATACTGGCCGGCGTGATGCCCGAAATGCGCGAGGCCAAGCCCAAAGTCTCTGGCCTGTGTTTGGCCAATTTTTGTCTCGCCTCTATCGACAAAGCAGAGACCTGCATGTAATCGAGATTGGCTGGCAGCTTGAGTTGCTCGTAGTGACTTGAGCGCTCAACCTCTTCGATCTGGCGCCCGATGTAACCCGCGTACTTGGCCGCAATCTCCACCTGCTCGGTCACCGCCTCCAAGCCGTCACCCAAGGTTTCACGTGAAACATCCGCACTGGCGTAGCGCCCGTCACTCAATCCCATCAAGTCAGCCAGGCCCACGCCCGGGCGACGCAGCAGATCAAACAGGTTGTACTCATGCTCGATGGCCTTGCCCAGCACACGTTGCGCCTCGGCGGCAGGCAGGTTTTTCGGATTGACCCAGATGGATTTCAGGCGCTCTGTTTCACGTGAAACAGCTTCGCGTTTGCGGCTAAACGCCTCCCAACGAGCGTCGTCCACCAAGCCCATCTGGCGCCCCACCTCCGTCAAGCGCATATCGGCATTGTCTTCGCGTAACTGCAAACGAAACTCAGCCCGGCTGGTGAACATGCGGTAGGGCTCGGTCACACCCTTGCTGATCAAGTCGTCCACCAGTACGCCCAAATAAGCCTGGTCGCGCGCAGGCAACCAAGGCGCATCGCCACGGCACTGCAGCGCGGCGTTCAATCCGGCAAACAGGCCTTGCGCTGCAGCCTCTTCGTAACCGGTGGTGCCGTTGATTTGACCGGCAAAGAACAGGCCTTGGATTTGGCGTGTTTCAAAATTACTTTTTAAGGCGCGGGGGTCAAAGTAGTCGTACTCGATGGCGTAGCCAGGGCGCAAGATATGCACGTTTTCCAACCCCTTCATGGAGCGCACCAAGGCGTACTGAATGTCGAACGGCAAACTGGTCGAAATGCCGTTCGGGTAGTACTCGTGGGTCGTCAGACCTTCGGGCTCAAGAAAAATCTGGTGGCTGTCTTTGTCGGCAAAACGGTTGATCTTGTCTTCCACACTCGGGCAGTAGCGCGGGCCCAC
>CANGEG010000007.1 GCA_947452725.1 Comamonadaceae bacterium
GTAGCCGGCCACATGATCAAAGGCATCGGCTTCGGAGATGTTTCGCCCTTGCTTGCCTATGATGACAGCCAGTTCCCCTTCCCAGTCGAGTGAGCCCGAGACCTTGGGGCAGATGATAGGCTGACCATGCGCTACTTGTGATCGCCACACGCGCAAAAAGATAGGAGGCTCCTCAGACAATTCTCGATGCATGCCCGCCGCCAGAACTTCTTGATGGTGATCCATGTAGTTGCGAACGGCACAAACAATTTTTTCAGGCTTCGGAATAACCGGTAAAAATGTTATGTCGGCCAGTTTGACATCAGCACTGTTGTTGGCCACATCGTCACTTGCCTTCAAATATGCATCTGAAGCAATGTAATCCAGTAAGGTGGGATATTGCGGCAGCGCCTTACCCAGGTCAACGATGGCATCAGGGCCGACCAGGGCGCCCCAAGTTTCGCGGCCTTGGTGAATAAACGAGAGTAATTTCATGGTGAGTCCTTGAGTAAATAAAGGGTCAGTGCGCGCTAGCAAATTTTGCTTGCCATTGATCAATCGGCATGAAGCTGGGGTCACTTTTGCAAATAGCTTCGGTCACACGCAAAATGCTCTCATCGTCCTGACTGAGGTCCAGCGGATCGCCGTGCGGCTGCGAAATATAAAAAGGCATATCCAGATAAATTTCCACGGTGTTGCCTTCCGGGTCTGCAAAGTACACCGACAATGCATTGCCATGGTTCAGTGGCAGCACTTTATTGGCGCCCAGTGCAACGGCCTTGTCTTTCAAGTCTCGCAGTGACTGGATGGAAGGAACCGCAAATGACAGCTGCATCACGGTACTGAAGGTAGCTTCTACGGGACGGCCCCCCGCAATCACGAGCTGATGATGTTGATGCGGACTGGCGCTCAGGAATACCAAGGGTGCCTTGAACGTCTTGCCTACACCCCGATCGGTCTCGACCAGACCGAAGACCGTTTTGTAGAAGTGCACCATTTTTTCGACATCGGTCACGTAGATGCCGAAATGCGAGGGCGTAGGTTGACTGACTTTCAGCATGAGGGTCTCCTGTGGATAGTTTTTGTGTAGATCAGCGACGTTGTTTGGCCTGCAAAGCAAAGGCCGCCATCACATTGGTCTGTGTGCTGCGAATGTGCTCCGATAACAAAACACAGGCAGTCTGACCGTCACGCCGAAGAACAGCCTTCATCAAAGTGCGATGTTCTTCGTCTTTCTTTTTGGAGACCGTACGGTTGCGCGCGGCAAAGTGCCGATAGCGTTCTGCCTGGTCGAACAGGCTCATACTCCAAGACAGTTGACGCTCAGATGGGCAAGCGGCAATCAACGCCATGTGAAAGTCCCGGTGACGCTGGCTCCACTCGCCATCAAGCACAACAGGGCCTTGGGGCAGACGTGACTCAATTTTTTCTAGTCGGTGAAATGCGGCCACGATCTGCGCCTCCCAAGCGTCATCGCCTGAGCTGATGGATTCAACCAAGGCCGGGATGTCCAGCATTAAACGCATTTTGGTAATGTCGGCCAGATCGACCGGAGAAATGGGGGTGACCCTGAAGCCCCGTCGCTCGTCGGCCTTCACCAGACCTTCCTGGACCAACCGGCTCAAAGCTTCGCGCAGCGGGCTACTTGATATTCCGTACAGGGCTTGCAGCGAATCTAATTTGAGCCTTCCCTCAGGCTCATGCCGACCCGACAAAACATCTTGTCGCAGCAACTGAAATGCCCGTTCGGAGACAGTGATGTTGGCATTTATTTCTTGCATGATTTTGAAATTATGCATAAAAAAGAGATCGTGCACGCTAACGTAAACCCCATGTAGCGATGCTCTTGGGCATTTTTTTGTCGCGAAAGCTACTGAACCGAGCGCGATGGTGCCACTCGCATCATTGGCTTTCGCCACGCAAGCAACGAAAAACGCAAGTTGTTCGGTGCCCGGCTGCAGGACAAATGAACTCTGCCACATTCAAGTGCTGGCGGCCATGCGTGCACCGCCACAGACAAGTGGCTGTGTGTGGGATTGCGAAAATGGGGATGATCGCCGGCTGAATGGCAAAGAGCTAAAGGCTAGGCTGGTGGCGGCACTCCAAAAGCGGGGCCGTCACGCAGGTACCGCCACTAAGGAGCCGCTGGCCATTCGCATTGACCGCGATGTGCTCAGTGCCTTTCGCATCTCGGCCCCTGGCCGGCGCCTATGCGTGGTGCTTGATTGGGGGCACACACATCAGTGTGATTTGAAATTTGTTTTACGCGGTCATTTCACAGTATGTCTCACCCCAGAACCTTACGACACGATGTAAGCCGCAGCCCCCGTTGACATCAAGCTGCCATCCGGACCAATAAACTCCATGCGCGCGGAGCCTACGCGCGAGCCGACACGCAGGCATTGGGCGTGGATGTCAAAATAGTCACCAATGCCGGGGCGCAAATAGTCGATACGCAAGTCAATGGTGCCCAGCTTGGCAAAACGCTCCAAGCGTTTGGCAGGCGACTCGTCCATGTGCTTGGCAGCCAAGGAAGCCATCACCGCCGCACTGCCGATGGCGTCGAGCACGGCACTGATGACGCCCCCGTGAATGCGGTTGTAATCAAAGTGCCCAACCAGCTCAGGCTGCATGACGATGCGGGCCGTGACGCCATCTGGCGTCACGCTCGTCAGCTTCAAACCCAGGGTCTTATTAAAGACTATTTTTTCTTCGTAAATTTGGCGAAAACCTTCCAGGTACTCAGGCTCCAAAATGACAGGGGGCGCGGTGCGATGAGACATGCAAGGAGATTCTCTCGTTTAATTTACAGCTTAGAAAAATCGGGTTTACGTTTTTCCATGAAGGCACCAAAGGCTTCTTTGGCGGCCGGTTCACTCAGCATTCGACCAAAACTTGCACCTTCCAGGTCCATTTGAGCGAGCACCTCTTGGGTTTGCCCGCCCTTCATCAACCGCTTTGTTGCAATCAAAGACGACAGCGGTTTGGCGGCCAGTTTGCGCGCCTGGGTTTGGGCCATGGCATTGACTTCGGTGGGCGGAACCACGCGATTGACCAAGCCCACTTCTTGGGCGGCCTCCGCATAAAACGGTTCACCCAGCAGTAACGCCTCGGCAGCGCGGTGATAACCGAACATGCGCGGCGCCAACAGGCTGGAAGCCGCTTCGGGGCACAGACCCAAATTCACAAACGGCATGGAGAAAGCGGCATTGTCACCAGCGTACACCAAGTCGCAATGAAACAGCAGCGTGGTACCAATGCCAACTGCAGGGCCAGCCACGGCTGCGACCAGGGGCTTTTCAAGCGCCGCAATGCCGCGCAAAAAACGGAACACGTTGGACTCTTTAGTGGAAGGCGGTTGATTCAGAAAATCACCGATGTCATTGCCTGCACTGAAAATCGTTTCGTGGCCTTGGATTAAGACTACGCGCACAGCCGCGTCGCTGCGGGCTTGATCCACAGCATCGGCCATCACGCCGTACATGGCGGCGGTGATGGAGTTCTTTTTGTCGAGGCGGTTGAAGGTGATGGTCATCACACCATCGTCCACGTGAGTCAGGATGTCAGACATTTTGGGTTTCCTTAAGGGGTAGGGCTTAGGCTTTAGCTTTCACGCCAATTTCAGTTCACGCGAATCCAGGTCTGGGTGCGGCCCAGAATGGGCGCACCAATGTAGCCGCGCACCTCCATCTTTTTACCACCATCCACTGGGGTCAGGCGCAGGCTGTAGTTCTTGCCGTTGTTGGGGTCCAGTATTTTTCCGTCTTCCCAAACATCTTTGCCATCGGCTTTTTTACCGCCGCGGATGATTTCCATACCGATCTTTGGCTTGCCTTTGCGGTCATCGGTGCAGGCCACGCAAAGCGGTTCTTCGTCAGGCACGGACAACAGTGACTTTTCCACCACACCAGACAAGGCGCCGGCCGCGTTCAGGCTGATGCGCACCTCGCCTTTGGGCTTCTTGGTTTCGTCGTCAATCGTGTGCCAGGTACCGATCGGCGTCATTTGCGCAGCCGCGTGGCCGCACAGCAAGGCCACAAGACCCATCAGGGCTAATTTAGTCATGGTCGTTTCCTGTAGGTTACAAGTTCAAACGGGTTCAAGCCAAAGCAGCATCGGTATCCATCAGCACTTCACTGCCTGAACGGGCGCTGCGAATCAGGCCGGCGGTTTCAGGCAGCAAGCGAGCAAAATAAAAACGCGCCGTTTGCAATTTGGCTTTGTAGAACGGGTCGGGGCGCTGAGCTGCAGCCTCGGCCTTGGCAATTTCAGCCAAGGCCACTTGAGCCATGCGCACCCAGAAATACGAAAACACCATGTGCCCGGCCACACGCAAATAATCGACCGAGGCGGCGCCGACTTCGTCGGCATTGCTCATGGCTTTCATACCCAGTTCGGTGGTCAGCTGAGTGACTTTTTGCCCAATGTCGGCCAGTGGCTGAATGAACTCGGCCATCGCTTCGTTGCCCATTTCGGCTTTAACCAAGGCTTCAATTTGCTTGCCGAATTTTTTCAGCGACGCGCCTTGGTTGCCCAGCACTTTGCGGCCCAGCAAGTCCAGCGACTGGATGCCATTGGTACCTTCGTAAATCATATTGATCCGGGCGTCGCGCACATGCTGCTCCATGCCCCACTCTTTGATGTACCCGTGGCCGCCAAACACCTGCTGGCATTGGGTGGTGGCGATGTAGCCGTTGTCGGTCAAAAAGGCTTTGACAATGGGCGTGAGCAGGGCCAGTATGTCGGCGCTTTCGCTGCGCACAGCCTCGTCGGGGTGATGCAGCTCTTTGTCGAGCAACAAGGCGCAGTAGCAGGCCAAGGCACGGCCACCTTCAGCGTACGCTTTGGCGGTCAACAGCATGCGGCGCACATCGGGGTGCACGATGATCGGGTCAGCAGGCTGACCGGGCGCCTTCACGCCGCTGAGCGAGCGCATTTGCACGCGGTCTTTGGCATACTGCAGCGCGTTTTGCAAAGCCACCTCGGTCAGGCCGAGAGACTGGTTGCCCACGCCCAAGCGCGCGCCATTCATCATCACAAACATGGCGGCCAAACCCTTGTTGGGTTGACCCACCATCACACCGCTTGCGCCGTCCAGCACCATCTGGCAAGTGGCGTTGCCGTGGATGCCCATTTTGTGCTCCAGGCCACCACAGTAAATACCATTGCGCTCGCCCAAAGTGCCGTCCGCCTGCACCTGAAATTTGGGCACCAAGAACAAGCTGATGCCTTTGTTGCCGGCAGGTGCATCAGGCAGACGGGCCAGCACAAGGTGCACGATGTTGGGCGCCAGATCGTGCTCGCCCGCACTGATGAAAATCTTGGCACCGCTCAAGCGGTAACTTCCATCGACCTGCGGCTCGGCCTTGGTTCGCAGCAAACCCAGATCGGTGCCGCAATGGGGCTCGGTCAGGCACATGGTGCCTGTCCATTCCCCGCTTGAGAGCTTGGGCAGGTACAGCTCTTTTTGTGCGTCAGTGCCATGGGCATGCAAACAGGCGTAAGCCCCATGCGACAGGCCAGGGTACATGGTCCATGCTTGGTTGGCTGAGTTGAGCATTTCAAAAAAACATTGATTCACCACCTGCGGCAGGCCTTGCCCCCCGAACTGCGGATCGCCACTGAGCGCTGGCCAACCGCCCGCCACGTACTGTTGGTAAGCCGCCTTGAAGCCTGTGGGCGGCGTGACCTCGTGGGTTGTACGGTCCAGCAAGCAGCCTTCGGTGTCGCCAGAAATATTGAGCGGGAACACCACTTCGGAGGCGAACTTGCCGCCTTCTTCGAGCACAGCATTGACCGTATCGGCATCGGTGTCGACAAACAAAGGCAACGCTTTGAGCTCATCGCCAAGGTGCAGCAACTCGTGAAGCACAAATTGCATATCGCGCAAAGGTGGGTTGTAAACAGGCATAGGAACTCCGAATGAAATGGAAAACAGGAATCAACGAGAAACGGTGGGTATGTAGCGCGTGCAAATTTGCGCAAACCCCTTGCGAGCACGCTCAGGTGCACCGGGGTTGCGCAAGAAACGAGCTTCGTAATGCAAGGCCAAAATGAGACCGTGAATTTCAAACGCGATTTGCTGCGAATCGGCTTGCGGGTCGAGCTGTTGCAAGCTTTGCGCGATCTCAATGGCACGGCGCAAGGCCGACTGCCAGGTATTGACGGTAGAGGCCAGCGCATCTCGCACCGGCCCGGGCCGATCGTCAAACTCCACCGCGCCGCTGATGTAGATGCAACCGGAGTCGATCTCAGTCGATGTGCGCTGCATCCAGTTGTCAAACAAGGCTGTGAGGCGCGGCAAGCCGCGCTCTTGCTGCAGCGCGGGGTAGAACACCTCGCTCTCAAAGCGATCGTGGTATTCGCGGATAACGGAAATTTGCAATTCTTCGCGCGAGCCGAAGTGTGCGAACACGCCCGACTTGCTCATGCCCGTGACCTCGGCCAAAGCGCCAATAGACAAGCCCTCTAATCCAATTTGTGCAGCCAGGCCTAAAGCCGCCTCCACAATCGCTGCCTTGGTTTGCCGGCCTTTGTGCAAGACACGCCCAGCCCCTTCTGCACGAAGCGGAACGATGGAAATAGGAGTGGGTGCTGTGGCCATGGGTTTCAAAAAAGAACGATCGTTCTATTCTGCACGAAAATCTCTGGCTTTTCAGCGCCACCCAGATCAGGGTTTATTCTAAGTGGCGTCTTAATCAAGCACCGGCGTGCAACTTGCGCGCACGCCGGTTTCAAACGGGCTGACTTAAAAGCTCAAGGCAGCAGTTTGAAAGGTACAACCTTTTGGCTTTGCTCGCCCAGGCCTTGAATGCCCAGGGTCATCACATCGCCCTTTTTCAAGAACACGGGCGCAGCCTGACCGTCTTTTTTCATGCCCATGCCCACGCCAGGTGGCGTGCCGGTGGTGATGATGTCTCCTGGCTCCAAGGTCATGAACTGGCTCACGTAGCTGACCAATTTAGCCACACCAAAAATCATGGTCTTCGTGCTGCCGGTTTGCATGCGCTGACCGTTCACGTCCAGCCACATCGACAGGGCTTGTGGGTTCGGCACTTCGTCGCGCGTCACCAACCAAGGACCAATGGGGCCGAAGGTGTCGCACCCCTTGCCCTTGTCCCACGTGCCGCCGAGTTCGAGTTGGTACTCGCGCTCGCTCACGTCGTTGATGGTGCAATAACCGGCCACATGGCTCAGTGCGTCTTTTTGCGACACATAACGCGCACGGGTGCCAATCACAACGCCAAGTTCCACTTCCCAATCGGATTTTTTGGACCCCTTGGGCAGCATCACATCGTCGTTTGGACCTTGGATGCAGCTGTTGGCCTTCATGAAGACGATAGGCTCTTTGGGGATCGGCATGCCGGACTCGGCCGCGTGATCGGCGTAGTTCAGGCCAATGGCGATGAACTTGGCAGTGTGCGCCACCGGGCTGCCCATGCGGGGCTTGCCACGCACCAAAGGCAATTTGTCGGTTTTGATTTTGGCCAACTTGGCCAATGCTTTATCCGAGAGTTGATCGGGCGTGACGTCTTTAATCACGCCGCTCAGATCACGCAGACGGCCTTCGGCGTCGATCAAACCGGGTTTTTCTTTGCCAACTTGGCCATAACGAACGAGTTTCATGCACAGAGCCTTTCAGGAAAAAACGAATGGTAGCGCGTCACGGCGGACGCACGGGAAAAAAGCAAACAGAATCGAATCAATAGGTCGAGCGCCCGCCCGACAAATCAAACACTGCGCCGGTCGAGAAAGAGCACTCTTCGGTACACAGCCAAGCCACCATGGCCGCCACTTCTTCGGGCTGACCAAAACGGCCCATGGGTATTTTGGACAGCATGAACTGAATGTGCTCGGGCGTCATCTGGTCAAAGATGGCGGTTTTCACAGCGGCCGGCGTGACGCAGTTGACGCGCACGCCTGTGTCGGCCAACTCTTTGCCAAGCGACTTGGTCAGTGCAATCACTGCAGCCTTGCTAGCGCTGTAGGCGCTGGCGTTGGGGTTGCCGTCTTTACCCGCCACAGAGGCTATGTTGACGATCCGGCCAAAGGCACGCCCGCGCATGTGCGCAGAGAGTTCACGGCAGCAGTAAAACAAGCCATTCAAATTCACTTCCATCACCTGGCGCCAAGCGTCCACCGGGTAGTCCCAGACTTTGACGTTGGGACCGGTGATACCCGCGCAATTGACCAGCGCATCCACCGGGGCCTGGGCCACCGTGGTTTGCGTGGCGTGCACCACCGAGGCGTGATCGGCCACATCCACTGAGACGCAGTGGACCAAAGCGCCAGGGTGCTCGGTCTTGAGTTGCACTGCCGCGGCTTGCATGCCGGCTGCGTCGCGATCCCACAACGTGACTTGTGCGCCGGAGGCCAGCATGCGCTGGGCAATGGCAAAGCCCAGGCCAGTGGCGCCGCCGGTGATCACGCCGTGACGGCCCTTCATGTCGAGTTGATTCATACTTTACTTTCGTTAAATGGTCATGCCGCCGTCCACCATGTAGGCGTTGCCAGTGGCAAAGATGGATTCGTCGGACGCCAAGAAGGTAACGATGGGTGAAATTTCATGTGCCTGCGCCAAACGGCCCATGGGCTGGCGGTTGATGAAATCATTACGCGCCTGCACCGGATCGGCGTAGCTGTTGATGCGGTCTTGCAGCGAAGGGGTGTCCACAGTACCGGGGCAAATGCAATTGCAGCGAATACCTTGCTTGACGTAATCGGCCGCTACGCTTTTGGTCAAACCAATCACTGCGGCTTTGCTGGTGCCGTAGACAAAACGGTTGGGCAGGCCGCGCACGCTGGAGCACACACTGGCCATGTTGATGATGCTGCTGCTTTGGCCCGTGGCCTCAAACTGCGCAACCATCTTGGGCACCACCGCCTGGATCATCCAAAATTGCGAGCGTACGTTCAAATTGAAGGCAAAGTTCCAATCCTCATCAGTGGCGTCCACGATGGGGCCATTGTGCACGTAGCCTGCGCAATTAAAGACAATGTCAATCTGTGGCAAAGCTGCCACCTGCGCCTGAATCGCGCTCTTGCTCATCACATCGAGCACCGCGGTGTGCACACCAGCGACGCCTTCGTAGTCTTTGAGTAATGCAGCGTTCACGTCGGTCGCGTAAACAGTAGCACCTTGGGCCGCCATACCCAACACGGCGGCCTTGCCAATGCCTTGACCGGCAGCGGTCACCAAGGCAATTTTTCCTTGCAATCTCATAGGATCTCCTGAATGTGAAGTAGCAGTGATGCAATGAGCCAAAGCAGCGGTCGATCGGGTTTATCCCGATGGTGAATGCCTTGACGCCAGCGCGGGATGCATGACACCATTGTGCAATTGGTCAGACCAATTTACCCATCCGTATATTCCCTGATTTTTGCTGATTTGCGAATGAATTCACCTGTTCAAGAACCCCAACGCCTGTACCGCCAACTCGCCCAGCAACTGCGCGAGTGGATGCTGGCGAGTGGTTTTGAAGCCGGGGCACGCCTGCCCGCTGAGCGTGACTTGGCCACACAGTGGGGCGTAAGCCGTTCCTCGCTGCGCGAAGCAGTCATTGCGTTAGAGGTTGAAGGTGCGATTGAAGTGCGCACCGGCTCGGGCATTTATGTGACAGCCTTGGCCCTCAAGCCTTTACCTGTAACGGCGGCAAGACCGGCCACGGTTGGCCCGGGCGACTGGGGGCCGCTGGAGGTCATGCAGGCGCGCGAATTGATCGAGTCCGAAATGGCCGCGCTGGCCGCCCTCAATGCGAGCCGCAGCGATCTGCAAGCGATGGCCAAGGCGCTGACGCAGATGAAAAAAGAGATCGGTCGCAACCAAGTGCCACGCCACGGCGACGAAGCTTTTCACATGGCCATTGCCAAGGCCTGCGGCAACAGCGTGTTGCTCGACACGTTGCATGGTTACTGGCAAGCGCGCAGCGGCGCCATTTTTGAGCGTTTGAGCGACTACTTTGAAAAACCCGCCTCCTGGCAAACCGCCTTGGCCGAACACGAAACGATTTACCAAGCCCTTTGCGAACAAGACGCGCTTGGCGCCAAACGGGCCATGAAACACCACCTCAAGCAAACCCACAAACGCTACAACGCCCATTGGCACAGCGTTTAAATTTTGAAAGATCTTATGCAAACCTTCATTCGCCTTCATCCCGCCGACGACGTGGTCATTGCCCGCAGCCAACTCATGAGCGGCAGCCAAGTCGAAGGCATTGGCGTGCGCGGTCTGATCCCGCCGGGCCACAAAATCGCCACCCGCGCATTGGCGCTGGGTGAACCGGTGCGCCGCTACAACCAGATCATTGGCTTTGCCAGCCAGGCCATTGGTGCGGGCGAGCATGTGCACGTGCACAACCTGAACATGGGTGCGGAGAAAGGCAACTTTGCACGCGACTATGCTTTTTGCGCCGACGTCAAACCCGATGCGCCGCGTCGCCACGCCACCTTTGAAGGCATCGTTCGCGCGGACGGTCGCGTGGCCACGCGCAATTACATTGGCATTTTGTCAACCGTGAACTGCTCGGCCACCGCCGCGCGCGCCATTGCGGATCACTTTTCTAAACGCAGCAACCCCGCCGCACTGGCTGATTTTCCGAACATCGACGGCGTGGTGGCGTTGACGCACGGCACTGGCTGCGGCATGGACACAGAAGGTACAGGCCTTCAACTGCTGGAGCGCACTTTGGCCGGTTACGCGACACATGCCAACTTTGCCGGCGCGGTGGTAGTGGGCCTGGGCTGCGAGGGCAACCAATTGCAAACCTGGCTGGCACACAGCGGTTTGCAAGAAGGCAACACATTGCAAACCTTCAACATCCAAGACACGGGCGGCACGGCCAAAACCGTGGCCAAGGGTATTGAGTTTGTGCAGCGAATGCTGCCCGCCGCCAACGCCGTGCAGCGCGTGCCCTGTAGCGTAGAGCACATCGTGGTGGGCCTGCAATGCGGAGGCTCGGACGGTTACTCGGGCATTAGCGCGAATCCGGCGCTCGGCGCTGCGGTAGACCTGTTGGTGGCGCACGGCGGCACGGCCATCTTGAGTGAAACGCCAGAAATTTACGGCGCCGAGCATTTGCTCACGCGCCGCGCGGTGCGCCGCGAGGTAGGCGAAAAACTAGTTGAACGCATCCGTTGGTGGGAGCATTACACCGAGATCAACCAAGGCGAGATGAACAACAACCCCTCTCCCGGCAACAAAGCTGGGGGTCTGACCACCATCTTAGAAAAATCACTGGGCGCGGTGGCCAAGGGCGGCACCAGTAACTTGCAAGCGGTGTACGAATATGCCGAGCCAGTCAAAGCCCATGGTTTTGTTTACATGGACACGCCCGGCTACGACCCGGTCAGCGCCACAGGCCAGGTGGCTGGCGGCGCTAACGTGATTTGCTTTACCACCGGGCGTGGCTCGGCCTACGGCTGCGCACCCTCGCCTTCACTCAAACTCTCCACCAACACGGCGCTAGGGAAAAAGCAAGAAGACGACATGGACATCAACTGCGGCGAGATCGTCGACGGCACCACGACGATCCAGGCCATGGGTGAAAAAATATTCCAACACATCCTGGACTGTGCATCGGGCCAACTCAGCAAGAGCGAGCTGCATGGCTATGGACAAAACGAGTTTGTGCCTTGGCAAGTGGGTGCGGTGATGTAAGCCGCAAGGCGCAGCTCGTCCATCCACCTTCATTTTCGATCAACCGTCTTTGTATTTCAATCTCTTATGAACCACGTCATTTCCGCATCTGAACTCGAAACTCAAATCACCGCCCTTTTTGTCAAAGCCGGTGCATCCCCACTCAATGCCCAGCAGGTAGCCGCCAATTTGGTTATGGCCAATTTAAGCGGTCACGACTCGCACGGTGTGGGCATGGCGCCGCGCTATGTGGATGCAATTTTGGAAGGAAACCTTTCACCCAATACCGGCGTGGCCGTGAAGGTCGACGCCGATGTGCTGCTGGGCCTGGATGGCCAACATGGCTTTGGCCAGGTGGTGGGCGTGCAGGCCATGGAGATGGCCTTTGAGCGCGTGGCCCAGCATGGCGCTTGCATCATGTCACTGTCCAGCTCACACCATTTAGGGCGGATTGGTCACTTTGCCGAAATGGCCGTGGCCAAGGGTTGGGTTTCGCTGCACTTTGTCAGCGTGTTCTCACGCCCTGTGGTGGCGCCGTTTGGGGGCGCCGATGGGCGCTTTGGCACCAACCCTTGCTGCATTGGCATTCCCTTGGGCTTGGGCTCTAGCGCTCAAGAACCATTTGTCTTGGACTTTGCCACCAGCCGCGTGGCCCAAGGCAAAATGCGCGTGGCACACAACGAGGGCCGCGAAGTCAAACCCGGCACCTTGATTGACGAACATGGCAACCCCACCAACCGACCCGGCGTGGTGGTGGTGCCTCAAAGCAATGGCCGCATGGGCGCCCTGCTGCCCTTTGGCGAATACAAAGGCTTTGGCATGGCGGTGGCCTGCGAGCTACTGGGGGGCGCCTTGAGTGGTGGCGGCACTTGGCACCAAGAAGCGGACGGGCGACGTGCCGTGCTCAACAGCATGCTGACCATCGTCATCGACCCGGCGCGACTGGGCACGCAAATGAGTTTTGCGCAAGAGTCGCTGGCTTTTGTAGACTGGCTGCGCCAAAGCCCAGACGCCCCAGGCAGCCAGGGCGTCACCCTGGCCGGTGAACCCGAACGCGCCGCACGCTCCGATCGACTGAAAAATGGTGTCAAGGTTGACGATGCAACTTGGCAAGAGATTCAAGCTTCGGCCCACAAACTGGGCATGACGCTTTAACAAGCAGTTTCAGCGCAGCAAAGCCAGACAAGCGTCCAGGTGCACCGTCACCGGACGTTTGAAGCCCGAGCGGGCAAATTGCTGCAACCGCCCTAGGGTGAAGGCCATCATCAACGAGGCTTTGACTTGGGCATCGGCGCTAGGCGTTGCCGTTTTCGTGGACCCGGTTGCCGAAGCCGATAACGAAGCTGTAGAGCCTTCGCGCAAGGTCTGACGCAGCACCGACTCGATCTTGTCAAACAACAAGTTCATGCGTTCTTGCAAGCGCTCATTCTCCAGCACCAGGGCTTCACCGGTCATCACCCGTGTCATGCCGGGATTCTTCTCGGCGAAATGAAGCACCATGGTGACGATGCGAGCCGCTTGCTGCGCGCCGGGCGCTTCGCGCTCCTGCACTTGGCGAATCAAGGCCAGCAAGGACTGCTCGACAAAGTCAATCAGCCCCTCAAACATCTGCGCCTTGCTGGCAAAGTGCCGGTACAGCGCAGCCTCACTGACACCCAAACGCGCCGCCAACGCGGCTGTGGTGACGCGCTCGCCGCCTGGCTGCTGCAGCATGGCCGCCAGTGTGTGCAAAATTTGTATTCGCCGCTCGCCCGGCTTTGGCCGCTTGCGCACCGCAGCTTGGGGTTCGTCATCGGGCGTGATCATTGGCAAAGTCGTCAAAGTCAATGGCTGCGGATCATGGTGCCGAAGGCCTGGTCGGTCAAAATCTCCAGCAGCATGGCATGCGGCACGCGCCCATCAATGATGTGCACCGCTTTAACGCCGCTTTTGGCAGCGTCCAGCGCGCCAGCGATTTTGGGGATCATGCCACCGCTGATGGTGCCATCAGCGCACAGCTCATCGATGCGGGTCGGCGTCAACTCGGTTAATAGATCACCGGCCTTGTCCAACACGCCGCGAATATTTGTCAGCATGAGCAATTTTTCGGCTTGCAACACGGTGGCCAGTTTGGCGGCCACCACATCTGCGTTGATGTTGTAGCTCTCATTGTTCTCGCCAAAACCGATGGGACTGACCACCGGAATGAAGGCATCTTCTTGCAGTGCTTTGAGCACGCTTGGATCGATGGACACGATGTCGCCCACCTGTCCGACGTCATATTCTTTACTCGGGTCTTGGGTGTCGTGCAAGCGCAGTTTTTGCGCGCGGATCATGCCTCCGTCGCGCCCGGTCAGTCCCACCGCCTTGCCGCCGGCGCGATTGATCATGCCAACGATATCTTGTTGCACTTCTCCGCCCAGCACCCACTCAACCACTTCCATGGTCTCAGCGTCAGTGACACGCATACCTTGAATGAACTCGCCTTTTTTGCCCAATCGGTGCAACGCGCTTTCAATTTGCGGACCTCCCCCATGCACCACCACCGGGTTCATCCCCACCAGCTTTAGCAACACCACATCTTCGGCAAAGGCTTGCTGCAAAGCCGGGTCAGTCATTGCATTGCCGCCATATTTAATGACCAGTGTTTTGCCCTGAAACTTACGGATGTAAGGCATGGCTTGGGCCAGGATTTCAGCCTTGAGTTGCGGGCTGAGTTGAGCTGCGCTGGCGGCAGTAATGCTTTCTGTCATGGTGTGAGGGTCTTTCTCGAATTCAAGAGGGGGACAAAATTTCGGTCAGCATGCGGTCTACGCCATGCTGCCAGGCAGGCATTTGCAGGCCCCAAGCGGTTTGCAGTTTGCGCGTATCCAAACGGGAGTTGTGCGGTCGGCGCGCCGGCGTGACAAATGCGCTACTGGCCACAGGGGCAATGTCTTGCACTTTCAAGGGGAGGGAGGGCGCCAACTGTCGGGCCATTTCGATCACGTGGCTGGCGTAGCCGTGCCATGTGGTGTGGCCTGAAGCCACCAAGTGGTAAATACCGGACAAAGCCGCATCTGTGTGGCTGTTCGCTGAACCGGTGACCTGACGGATCGCATGCGCAGTCACGTCGGCAATCAAGTCAGCCCCGGTGGGCGCGCCAAACTGGTCGTCAATCACAGTCAAGCGCTCGCGCTCACGAGCCAAGCGCAACATGGTTTTAGCAAAGTTGCCGCCCCGACTGGCAAAGACCCAGCTGGTGCGAAAGATCAAATGCTTGCAACCGCTGGCCGCAATCAAAGTTTCGCCTTCGCGTTTGCTCTGGCCATAAACGCTCAACGGCTCGGTCACGTCGTCCTCTTGCCAAGGCGTTTGGCCCTGGCCGTTGAAAACATAGTCGGTCGAGTAATGCACAAGCCAGGCGCCCACGGCCTTGGCCGCTTGGGCCAGGGCGCCAGGCGCGGTGGCGTTGAGCAATCGGGCCAGCGCGGGCTCGGATTCGGCTTTGTCCACGGCAGTGTGAGCGGCCGCATTGACGATGACCTGCGGTTGAAAGTTCAGCACCGTTTGCACCAGAGTTTCGGGTTGGCTCAAGTCGCCGCAGGCCGGGGTGCTGTGGCGATCCAGCGCCAACAGCTCGCCCAAAGGGGCCAAGCTGCGTTGCAACTCCCAACCCACTTGACCATTAGGGCCCAGTAGCAAAATTCTCATGCCGCGTTCTCAGCGGCTACTGCCGGTGCCGCGTATTGTTGCTGCACCCAATCGCGATAAGCACCGCTTTGCACATGGCTGACCCAGTCGGGATTGGCCAAATACCATTCCACGGTTTTGCGGATGCCGCTGTCAAAAGTTTCAGCCGGCTTCCAACCCAGCTCTTGTTCCAGCTTGCGTGCATCAATGGCATAGCGCCGATCGTGGCCCGGTCGGTCAGTGACAGTGGTGATTTGAGTGGCGTAGCTGGTGCCATCGGCCTTGGGGCGCAATTCGTCAAGCAACTTGCACACGGTGTGCACGATCTCCAAATTGGGTTTTTCGTTCCAGCCGCCCACGTTATAGGTTTCACCCAGCTTGCCCTTTTGCAGCACGCGGCGAATCGCGCTGCAATGGTCTTTCACGTACAACCAGTCGCGAATCTGCATACCATCGCCGTAAATTGGCAGGTGTTTGCCCGCCAAGGCGTTGACGATCATCAGCGGGATCAGTTTTTCAGGAAAGTGAAAGGGTCCGTAATTGTTTGAACAGTTGGTGGTCAACACTGGCAAGCCATAGGTGTGGTGCCAAGCGCGCACCAAATGGTCGGAAGCAGCTTTGCTGGCCGAGTACGGGCTATTGGGTTCGTAGCGATGGGTTTCGGCAAACGCAGGTTCATCTTGCGCCAGTGAGCCGTACACCTCGTCGGTGGAGACATGCAGCAAGCGAAATGCTGTTTTCTCTGACGCCGGCAAGGCTGACCAGTAACCGCGCACCGACTCCAGCAAACGGAAGGTGCCGACGATATTGGTTTCAACGAACTCGCCCGGTCCATGAATCGAGCGATCGACATGGCTTTCGGCGGCAAAGTTGATCACCGCTCGGGGCTGGTGCGTTTGCAAAAGCTGCGGAACCAAGGTGGGGTCGCCAATGTCGCCCTGCACAAACACATGTTGCGGCTTGCCCTGCAAGCTGGCCAAGGTTTCCAAATTGCCCGCGTAGGTCAACTTATCTAGATTGACCACGGTTTCGGACGATTCGGCCAGCCAGTCCAAGACGAAGTTGGCGCCAATGAAGCCGGCACCGCCGGTGACGAGAATGGTCATATGTTGAGCTTGTGAAGTCAGCGCCGCTCGGGATGAGCAACCGCCCGGTGCGGAGATCATCCGGCACCAAGCCTCAATTTTAGAAGCAGTTGGGCTTCCCCTGAGGTCCTTGCAGCGGTTACAGTGTGAAATCAAACAGCTAGGAGTGAGCGATGTCCAAAAAAACGACCCCGACCGACGTCCCAGAAGGCACCGAGGCCGCCGAGCCATCTTCTCAGCACATTTGGCTGGCCGGCCTAGGCGCCATGGCCAAAGCGCAATCGCAAGGCACCAAAGCTTTTGAGGCTTTGATTGCCGATGGCTTGGCGATGCAGCGCAAAACCCAGCTGGCGGCGCAAGAAAAAATCACCGCAGCCACCGAGCAGCTAAGCCATTTGGCGAAAGACTTTGGTCAGCAAACCACCGGCCGAATTGACCGCCTGGAGCATTTGTTTGAAGACCGTGTGGCGCGGGCCTTGCCCAAACTGGGCATTCCGTCCACGGCCGATCTGCAGGCTTTGAGCGAACGCGTGGCCCAGCTTGAAGCAAAGCTGGCCAAAGTGGGCAAGTCCTCCTCGGCGCCTGCGGCTAAAACAACGAAGGTACCGGCCAAGGCCCGGCCAGCAGCGAAAAAGACGCGCTGACCTGCGCGCCAAATCGCTCGACAATCTTCACTTAGCCACCCCAGCCCAAGGGACACGCTCGATGGTCAAAAAAGCCCCACGCCGAACCGCTGAGCGTATCGCCACGGTATCGCTTGACCTGTTCAATCGCTTTGGCGAACCGAACGTATCGACCACCCTTATTTCGGCCGAGCTGAACATCAGCCCCGGCAATCTTTACTACCACTTTCCTGCCAAAGACACGCTGGTTAACCACCTGTTTGACAGCTATGAAGCCGCCATCCTGAGCCTGATGGAGGCCAGCAGCGATGTGCAGGACGTGGAAGACGCTTGGTTCTTTTTGCATTCGCTTTTCGAGCTGATTTGGGACTATCGGTTTTTGTACCGCGACCTGAACGACTTGCTGTCGCGCAACCGGCATTTGGAGACACATTTCAAACATATCTTGGAGCGCAAAACCGCCGCCTTGCGCGCCCTACTCGAATCGATGGCCCATGCACAAAAGTTGAACATCGACGCGCAGACCGTAGAGACGCTGTCGGCCAGCATGGCCGTGGTGGTGACTTATTGGCTGAGCTACGAGTATGTGAGCGACCCGCGCCACGCGATGGAGCCGCAAAGTGCGGGTCTGGCTTTGGCTCGCGGAGCTCGCCATGTGCTTTCGCTGCTCACGCCTTATTTGACCGACGCCTCACAGCAGGCTCATTTGCAGCAGCTCACTGCGGCTTACCAATCTACCCCCGCTTAAGTCTTGGCCGAGCGTGGACTTGGTCTATTGCTTAAACCTGATCACTGTAGCGGTGCATTGCCAAGGTTAACAAGCCGTCAAAAATCAGACTGTCAACCAATTCAAACTGGATCGACATGCTGGGCGCCATTTTCCACCCCGCGCCGCCGGTCATCACACACATCGGCTCCTGACCAGTGAGATCACGCAAATGTGACACCATGCGTTCACATGCGCCAGCAATGGCAAAGGTGCCACCGCTGGTGAGCGCGTCGCTGGTGTTGGTTGGAAACTCACGCACATCGCCGGTGGGCACGTGCAAACCGGCGGTGCCCGATTCGAGCGCGCGCAGCATGATGCCGTGACCGGGCAAGATGATGCCGCCCAAAAATTTGCCTTCAGTGTCGATGGCCTCCACCGTCACCGCCGTGCCCACCATAACCACGATCAAAGGCCGGGCCGGGCCTTGCGCCAGCATGCGTTGGCGCGCACCAATCATCGCCACCCAACGGTCCGAGCCCAAACGCGCCGGATGGTCGTACCCATTTTGCAGTCCCGCCTCTGCCGCACTGGAGACTACCCATTGCGTGGCAACGTCCCACAATTCCATCTGTTCCTGAACGCGGCGTTTCACCGCGTCTCCGGCCACCACGCACCCGATCATTCGTTCGGGTGCGGGCAGTTCGGCCCAAGGGCCTTCGGAGAGTCGTTCAATGTTTTCAAGAAACTCAGCGCCATGGGCGAGCACCTTAGCCTCAGGGTGGGGGCTTTCATAGAGCGCCCATTTCAAGCGGGTATTGCCAACGTCTAAGGCCAGTATGTTCATCGCAGGATCATCATGAATTTCACGTTCCCCATTATCACCTTGCCAGCCCATGCCACCGCGTACGAACGTGGGCGCCTTTACGGCCTGGCCGCCGCGCCCCAAATTCGCCACAGCGTACTCACCTACGCCAAGTTGTTTGCCGTCTGCGGCATCCATTGGGCCCAGGCTGGCGAACGCGCCAACCGCTATAGGGAGATGATCCACGCACTCGACCCTTTACTGATGGACGAGATGCAAGGCATCGCTGAGGGGAGCGGTTGGCAGTTGAACGATATCTTGGCGCTCAATTGCCGCACCGAAATTTTGCCGCCCAACTTTCTAAGTGATGACAAGTACCCTGGGGCTGCCGCCCTGGCCGCTAACCGGCTCGCCGGACTGCCAGACTGGGAGCCGGGTCAAGCGTTAGACCCGCACCTGAAAGACGGCGAATGCACGGCGATGGCCGTGCAAGGGCGCGTCAGTGAAGACGGCCACACCTGGCTTGCTCAAAACTGGGATTGGATCGGACGCCAGAGGGACGCGCTGTTGATTTTGAAAACACACGACGCGCAGGGCCGCGCCCTGACCACGCTGACCGAAGCGGGCATGCTGGCCAAAATTGGGATGAATGCCGCCGGTTTTGCCTTGGGCTTGAACATTTTGCGCTCAACCAGCGACGGCCTCAAGCCCGGCTTGCCGGTGCACATCGTGCTGCGCCATCTGCTGGGCTGCGACTCGGTGGCTCACGCGCGTGAACGTTTAACGCAGATGGCCACGATGGGCTTTGGTGCGGCGTCAAATATCCCCTGCGCTGATGCCCAAGGCGAAGTGGCCTGTTTTGAAATCGCGCCTGCGGACTGGGCTGAACTGAAACCCGACAATGGTGTGGTGGTGCACACCAACCACTTCATGTGCGGCCCGCTGTTGGGCGAGCAGTCGCCCATGGGCTTGGCTTTGTCAAGTCAACCCCGGCTCGCCACTGCGCGCCAGCATGCCGCCAAGCCTCGGCTGGGCTTGGCCCAATTACAGGCATTTTTGCGCGACGAGTCGGATGGCTTTTTGTCGATCTGCCGAAGCCCTGATCCAGCCTTACCGCCGCAGGGCCGAGTGGAAAGCGTAGCCGGCATTGTGATGGATACGCACACCCGCCAGATGTGGATCGCCCCTGGTGTGCCCAGCCAAGTGGCGTTTGAGGCGGTGGCCAACGACTGGCGCTGAGGTATGTCACCTTGCTGGCCACAGCGGCCACAGCAGCCACAGCAGCCACAGCAGCCCTAGCGACCACAGCAACCTCAGTTGGTGGCGGTCACCGATTGGGCTTTGCGGATCGCGTTTTGCGCGTCGGCATCACTCATGTTGGCCGGCGCTGCAGCGCCCACTTGCAGCAACAAGCCCAGAACCTTGGAGCCGTGCTCAATGGCGATGGAGCCATATTTGATGTCGCCCTGCACCAGACATTCGGCGTGCAACTCTACCCGCTCATGCGCATGGATATTGCCGGACACCTTGCCAGCCACCACCACGCGGTGCGCCACGATGTCGCCCTGCACCTCTCCTGAGGCTCCGATCACCACGGTGATCGACTCTTCTTTGGAAGAGTCGATATCACCCACCACTTTGCCGTCGATGCGTATGCTGTCAAGCAAAACCATGCGGCCATGAATCGCGGTGTTTTTGCCAATCAAGGTGTCAAACTTTTCCGGCAAGGCCTTGAAGGTGGTGCTTTTGTTTTTGGCAAACTTGCTAAAGAACATCCAGAATCTCCGGTGATAAAGAGAATTACTTTTGCAAAACAGCCAGCACCTGGGTCGGATTGATGGCAGCGTCTTTGTACATGATCTCGTAATGCAAGTGGGGACCGGTCGAGCGGCCCGTATTGCCCAAAGCACCAATAATAGCGCCACGATCGATTTTGTCACCTTCCGTCACTTTGCGCATACTTAAATGAGCGTAGCGGGTTTGAAACCCCTGAACATGGCGCAGTTCCACCAAATTGCCATAGGCACCAGACCATTCTGATTTGGTCACCACACCAGCGGCCGAGGCCAGCACCGGCGTACCCACGGGGCTGACAAAGTCCAGACCTTCGTGCACGCTGGGGCGGTGCGTGATCGGGTCCAAGCGTACGCCAAAGGTGCTGCTCACGCGGGCGTTGTCCTGGATTGGCAAACCCGTGGGCAGGGTTTTGAGCCAGTCAATTTCCTGGGTCCAGCGCTGGTGCAGCAAATCGACACTGCGGCCTAAGTGGCCTGCTTCTTGGCTGGCGGAGTCGATCCGCCCAGTCAGATCGACGGGACGAAAATGATCCAAAGTACGATCCAAAGTCTCTTCCAGAGACAGCGCTTTAAAAGGCCCGCCACGCCCATCCATAGCCAATTCAGGGTCCACGCTGACGCCTTTGCGCAGGCCTTCAATCTTGTTCAAAGCGGCAATTTCGTTTTTATCGGCTTCCAGCTTTTGCACATGGCTGAGCACAGCTTTCAGTCGATTATTGAGTTCATCGAGCTTAGTGCGGTAACCGGCCTCTAGGCGCTGCTGCTCGCTGGCGCTGGTCACGCCGCCCATGCTTTGCGCCAGGCTGGGGTCCAGCTCAATCGCCACCCGCAAGCCCACCCAATGAAAGACAAAGCCCAGCACAACCAACAGGCAAGCGAGCACGCCTGCGCCCGCGACGAGGCTGCGGGCGGTGATGGAAATCGTTTGAACGCGGGCCGTCAGCCCCGAAACCCAGATGAGCTGCATAGATTTGCTTTCATCAACTAATTCAATAAAAAATTGATTTTAGATGAAAGCAGATACATTAAAATCTATAAAAATACCAATATGAATTCTATTGTTTTAAATTACAGGTCGTAAAATCGGCCGGGTATTTTCATAAGCCTTGGAGGCGCGCAAAACCAAAGCATCGCCAAACATCGGTCCCACAAACTGCAAGCCCATGGGCAAACCGTTACGCGTCAAGCCGCAAGGGATGGTCGAGGCGGGTTGCTGGGTGAGGTTGAAAGGGTAACTGAATGGCGTCCAACCCAGCATGGATTCGGGACTCAAGGGACTGTGGCCAGCAGGCAGCGCATCGAAAGCCGGGACAGACACGGCAGGCGTGACCAGCAAATCAAAGCGCTGCATGAACTGCCGCATCTGACTGCCCAAGACACCCCGGCGCTGGTTCAGCTGCTGAATGTCCAGCGCCGAAAAGCGCGAACCCATTTCTGCCTCGGCCTTGAAATCGGGGTCAGCCAGACTTTGCTGCTCGGCATTCAAGGTGTTCCACACGGTCCAAGCGCCCAAGAACCACAGGCCGGTGGTGATGTCCAGCGGGTCTTCAAAACCGGGATCGATCTGCTCCACATGCGCGCCCAAGTCTTGTAGAACCTTCACGGCCTCGGCCACGGCAGCGGCAATCTCGGGGTGCACGTTTTTAGCGTAACCCAGGGTCGGTGAGTAGGCAATACGCAGGCCTTGAATGCCGTCGTTCAGGTGGGCGGTGTAATCCACTGTATCTTGCGGCAAGGCTGTCCAGTCCCTTGCGTCCGGGCGTTTCATCACATTCATCATCAGCGCAGCGTCCTGCACGCTCATGGTGTGCGGCCCCAAATGGGCGACCGAGCCAAAGGGCGAAAGCGGGTAGGCCGGCACGCGACCGAAACTGGGTTTGAGGCCAAAGTTGCCACAGAATGCGGCAGGAATGCGCACACTGCCAGCGCCATCGGTGCCTACGCCGATGGGGCCCAGGCCTGATGCCACAGCCGCCGCCGTGCCGCCCGAGGAGCCCCCCGGGGTTTTGTTCAGATTCCAGGGGTTTCGGGTGATGCCGGTGGCCGGTGAGTTGGTCTCGCCTTTGCAGCCAAATTCGGGGGTGGTGGTTTTACCCAGTAGCACCGCGCCGGCCTCGCGCAGACGGGCCGTCACTGGCGCGTCCACGTCCCAGGACTGATCCGGGTTCACGGTGCGGCTGCCGCGCAGGGTGGGCCAGCCTTTCGTCAGAATCAAGTCTTTGATGGTGGTGGGCACCCCTTCCAAAGTGCCCACAGGGGCACCGGTGGCGCGATGTGCTTGCCAGCGTGCTTCGCTCACCTGAGCGCTTTTCAAAGCGGCTTTTTCGTCGAGCAGGCAAAAGGCGTTGATCATCGGATTCACGCGGGCTGTGCGATCCAAAACCGCTTGCGTGACTTCGACCGGTGAAGCCGCGCCGCTGCGGTAAAGGCCGATCAAGCTGTCGGCGCTGAGTTGGGTCAGGTCTGAATTGAGGTCTTGGCTCATGGTCTGGTCCTTGTCTGAGGGCTGAGTTTTTTCCAGGGCAAATCGCCTGGGTCGGCGGCCATGGGGCCGGGGGCTTTGGCCACCAATACATGGCTGGCGATGGGGGTAAAGTCGGCGCGAAAATGGTTGGAGCTTTTGACCACCAACACCTTCATTTGCTCGGGCTGAATATTCACGGTGCGAAACAACTCGCGGTCGAGCATTTGCATCTTGCCGCTAGCCACTGCCACATAAATGCCTTCAATTTCTAGACAAGCGCTCAGCCCCATCTGGATGGTTGAGCCTTTCATCATCGGGCCTTTGAGCAGACAAGCGCCTGTGCTGACGGCGCGCACCGTGAAGCGACCTTGCACAGGCGGATCGCTCAGCCCCCCGCTGAAAATAGGCACCGCTTTGCCCAGACTCATCTCTAGTTGCGCACCCACGCCAGCGGCGCAGGCTTTGCGTGCGGCCTCGGGGTCGACCATCAAGCCCAGCGCAATTTGCTGCGGAAACTGGTGGCCAGCGCGCTGCGCAATTAAGGCATGCAGCATACCGGTGGTGTTGCTGTCGCCACCGGCGCCAGGGTTGTCTTGGGTGTCAGCCAGCACCACCGGTGCGGAGTTCACAGCCGCCCAAGCCAAGGCCTGAGCCACGGCCTCGCTGGCAGGTTGCCACTGCGGGCGCCACTGCTCAGGTTGAACCGCTTGTGCAAACAACCGCTCGACCGCCAGCTGCGCTTGCTCGCCATGGGCCCAAATCACCGGGCCGCATTCGTCAAAGTCAGACGCGGGAAAGCCCATGCAAAAACTCAGCATCGCGCCATGCTCGCGCTCCAGCGCAATCAGCTGTTCATACAGCCCTTGGGCTGGCGCCATCCAGGTGCTTTGCGCGTTCAGTGCAATCAAAAAAGGCAACCGCTGCACATACACCGGCTCTTTATGACCCAGCTGCAAACGCCGCTGCAGCAGTCGCGCCGCCAGCTCGCCGGTTGTGGCCATGTCCACATGGGGGTAGGTGCGGTAAGCGACCAGGCCGTCAGTCTCGCGCAGCATGCGCGCTGTGACATTGGCATGCAAATCCAGGCTGGCCACAATCGCAATGTGTGGCCCCACCAACTGGCGAATCCGGGCAATCAATTCGCCTTCGCTGTCCTCTGCATGCTCGGCCACCGCAGCGCCATGCAAATCCAGGTACACCCCGTCCAGGCCTTGCGACAGTGCAGCGCGCACATCGTCCAAGATCGCTTGGCTGATCCGCTCGAAAGCATCTTGCGTCACATAGGATGATGGCGAAGCACCAGCCCAAGCCGAGGGCAAGAGGGTCCACTGCATACGCCGAGCTTCATCAATGAAGCCGCCCACGGGAATGTTCACCCCGGTGAGCAAGTCCACCATCGCTTGGCCGCGCACAAAGGCCGGAAACGCCTCACCCGTGTTGAAGGCGGCCCAGTCGGCCAGGCTGGGAGCAAAGGTGTTGGTCTCGTGCTGGTAGCCAGCAATCAAAATGCGCGTCATGGCAACGACTCGGTGTAGGGCAAAGCGCAGGGGCCAATCAAAATGCCGCCGGTGCGGCGTCAAACAATTTGCGGGTGTATTCGTGTTGCGGGCGGGCATACAAGTCAACCGTGCGGCCCTGCTCCACCATCTTGCCTTGGTGCATCACGATCACGCTGTCGCACAGTTGCGCGGCCACGCGCAGGTCATGGGTGATGAACAACATGCCCAAGCCAAACTCGGCCTGGATCTCGCGCAGCAAACTCAAAATTTGGGCTTGCACACTCACGTCCAACGCGCTCACCGCCTCGTCGGCTACCAGCACCTTGGGCTGACAGGCCAAGGCTCTGGCGATGGCCAGGCGCTGGCGCTGACCGCCGCTGAACTGACTGGGGTAACGGTCCAAAGCCTCCACCGGCAAGCGCACCTTGTGCATCAACTCCTGCGCCATTGTCCAAGCTTGCGCTTTGGGCATGCCAAAGTTGACCGCGCCTTCAATGATGGACTGCCCCACAGTGCGGCGCGGGTTGAGGGAGCGGTTCGGATCTTGAAAAACTACCTGCACCAAGCTGCGAAGCGGGCGCAAACGCCCTTCGGGCAGTTGGGCAATTTCATGCTCACCCCACTGAATTTGGCCAACGGTGGGATCGATCAAACGGATCAGGCAGCGCGCAAAGGTCGATTTACCCGAACCCGATTCGCCCACGATGCCCACGGTTTCACCAGCGCGTATTTGCACATTGGCGTTGTGCAGCGCCTGGGTTTCGTGGGCACGCCCCATCCAGTCGCGACTGATGTAGGTTTTACCCACCTGCTGGCCGCGCAGCAAGGCGGGGCCTGTAGGCTCAGGCCGCGCTGGCGGCGGCGTCATGCCGGGCACGGCGGCCAGTAACTGGCGGGTGTAGTCGGCCGAGGGATTTTTCAGCACCTGTGCGCACGGGCCCGATTCGACCGCCAAGCCCTGGTGCATGACCAGCACGTCGTCGGCAATTTCGGCCACCACGCCCATGTCATGGGTAATGAACAGTACGGCCACGCCCTGCTCTGCTTGCAGCTGCTCGATCAACTTTAAGATCTCTTTTTGCGTCGTCACATCCAGCGCAGTGGTGGGCTCATCGCAAATCAAGAGCACCGGTTTCAAAATCACCGCCATGGCGATGACAATGCGCTGACGTTGACCGCCGCTCAATTGGTGCGGGAAGCTGCGCAAGATGCGCTCGGGTTCAGGCAGGCGAACACTTTCAAAGACGCGCAGCACTTCAGCTCGGCGCTGGTCTTTGGGCCAGTTGGTATGGGTCGCGAGCAATTCGTCGACCTGATCGCCGCAGGTCATGACCGGGTTCAGCGCCGTCATTGGCTCTTGAAACACCATGCCCATGACGCGGCCACGCAAGTCGCGCAAGCGAGAAGGCGTGGCGTCCAGTAAAGACTCGCCTTGCAGCAGCACCTGGCCGCGATCGGGCTTTAACTCACGCGCCAGCAACCCCATGACGGTGGTAGCCATGACCGATTTACCCGAACCCGATTCGCCCACAACGCACAAAGTTTTGCCAGGCCAAATGGTGAGGCTGATGCCTTTCACCGCATGGGGCCTGTCGCCACCAGCGGGCAATGCCACTGACAACTCTTGTATCGCTAAAACAGGATTTGTCATCAAGACCCCCGCTTGGCAAATTTGGGATCCAACACATCGCGCAAGCCGTCACCCAACAAGTTCACGGCCAAGACGGTAGGCACCAAAAACAAAGCCGGGTACATCACGTTGCCGGGATACTGACTGAACTGCACACGGCCCTCGGCCATGATGTTGCCCCAAGTGGGAATGTCGGGCGGCAAACCCAGGCCTAGGAAACTCAAAATGGCTTCAGTCAACACCGCTGAGGCTGCGACAAAGGTGCCCTGCACAATCAAAGGTGCCATTGCGTTGGGCAAGATGTGGCGAAACAAAATGACCGGCGTGGGCGTGGCCAAGGCACGCGCGGCCTCGACAAAAGGCTCTTCCCGCAAGCTCAGCACAAGGGCGCGCACCAAGCGGGTGACGCGCGGCACCTCGGGAATGGCAATCGCCACCACCACGGTGGTGATGGTGGCGCCCAAGGCCGCCACCAAGGCAATCGCCAGCAAGATGGCGGGGATCGCCATCAGCCCATCCATCACTCTCATCAACAGCGCATCCAGTGCGCGAAAGTATCCAGCCAACATGCCCAAGCCGCCGCCCAGCACCAAAGACAAAACCGCTGTGCAAGAGCCTACTAGCAAGGACACGCGAGTGCCGTAAATCACGCGACTGAACAGGTCGCGGCCAAAGCTGTCGGTGCCCAGCCAAAACGTGTGCTGAACCGTGGTGCCGTCAAGCAAGGCAAACAGACCCGAAGCCCCAGCCGCTTGGTTGATAAAGTTGGAGTCCATAGCGGCCGGATCGACAGTGCCTAAAAAAGGCGCCAACGCCGCGACCAGCACCATCAGGCCCAGCACGGTAAAGCCAAAGCGCACCGAACCATTGGCCAGCAAACGTTGAAATGCGTTCATCAGTAACGGATCCTCGGATCTAAAAACAAATAACTCAGATCCACCAACAGGTTGACCATCACATAGCTCGCTGAGAACAAGAGCACCAAGCCTTGAATCACGGGGAAGTCCCGGTTCAGCACCGCGTCCACCGTGAGCGAGCCCAAGCCCGGAATGGCGTACACCGTCTCGGTCACCACCACGCCGCCGATCAACAAAGCAATGCCAATACCGATCACCGTGACGATGGGCACGGCCGCGTTCACCAGCGCATGGTGCAGCAGCACTGCGCGCTCGGTCAAACCCTTGGCGCGCGCGGTGCGAATATAGTCTTCGGTCAAAGCCTCAGACACGCTGGCCCGGGTGACCCGGGCAATCAAGGCCACGTAAATCATAGCCAGCGTCATCCAAGGCAAGATCAACTGCCTCATCCAGACCCAAGGGCTAGCGCCAGCCCCACCCGAACCGCCAATCAAGCTTTTATAGCCTTGCACGGGCAGCCATTCGAGCCTAATCGCAAACAGGTAAATCAAGATGTAGCCAATAACGAACACAGGAATCGAAAACCCGGCCACGGAAAAACCCGAGAGCACGCGGTCCAACCACCCCCCCAGTCGCCAAGCAGCCAAGGTGCCCAGCGGCACGGCGATCAAGACCGCAAGAATCACAGTGCCCACAGCCAGCGCCAGTGTGGGCTCGATGCGCTGAGCGATTAACTCGGTGACAGGTTTGTTCAGGTAATACGAAAAGCCAAGATCGCCTTGCAGCACCCGGCCAATCCAAATTCCGTACTGCACTGGAATGGACCGGTCCAGCCCGAGCTGGGTGCGAATTTGCGCGATGTCTTCGTTTGTGGCGCTGTTGCCGGCAATCACTGCGGCAGGGTCACCGGGGGCCAGTCTCAAAATGAGAAAGACCACCAGCGACACGACCAGCAACACCGGCAGCACCGCTGCCAAGCGGCGCAGCAGGAAAGAAAGCATGAAGACGCCTTGCTCAGTTTTTCTTGATGTTCCACATCACCGGGATACCCGGTGTTTGCAACACACCCGAGACATTAGAGCGCAGCGCTGTAGGTTGCTGATATTGGCCTAAAGGGGCGTGGGTCGCGGTTTCAAACGCTACGCGCTGAATTTCGCTGGCGATCTTCTTCTTTTCTTCCGGCTTGACGGTGCGTGCGAAGCGGTTTTTCAAATACTCAAGACGAGGCTCGTCTTGCCAGCCGAACCAGCCGTTTTGTCCTTTGGCGTTGAACATCTGGATCGTCAGGGGGTTGGAGATATCACCCGCGGTCCAAGCCGTCAAGAAGGCACTCCAGCCGCCATTGGCCGGTGCGTCTTTTTTGGCGCGACGCGCCAGCAAGGTGGCCCAGTCCATTTGCTGAAAGTCCACTTTGAAGCCTGCCGCTTCGAGTTGCTGCTTGGCCACCAAAGGCAGCTTGGCGATCGAGGCCAAATCGGTTGGGCGCATTAACAGCACCGGCGTGCCGTCGTAGCCCGCGTCTTGCAGCATTTGTTTGGCTTTGGCCGGGTTGGCGATGCCGGTGAAGTAGCCAGTATCTTCATCGCCGTAAGCCGTGCCGCAAGGGTACATGCTGCGGCACAGACGACCCAAAGCGGGCACGCCGACCTGGGTGTTGATGAAGGCCTGCTGCCCCATGGCGACCATGGCGGCTTGGCGAATCTTCACGTTATTGAACGGGGCGTGCAGGTGGTTGAAGCGCATGATGAACTGCAAGCCAGCGGGCGAGAAGTCCTCCACCTTCACGCCCTCGGTTTTCTTCAGGGTTTCGTACTGCTCAAAGCTGGGCTGCTCGACCATGTCGACTTCACCGGCTTTCAGGGCGTTGAACTGGGTTTGCGGGTCGCGGATGATGACCCATTCGACCCGGTCAAAGTTCACAGGACGGCCACCGGCCACGCCGCTGGGCGCCTCGGGGCGCGACTTGTATTTCGCGTTGCGGGTGTACACCACCAGCGCGCCGGGCTTGAATTCATCGGCCTTGAAGACAAACGGGCCCGAGCCAATGTGTTCTTTAATTTGCTCAGCGCCTGGTGTGGCCGCAATGCGCGCAGGCATGATGAAAGGCACGTTGGACGAGGCTTTACCCAGCGAGTCGAGCATGATGCCGCAAGGCTGGTTCAAGACGATTTTGAAAGTGTTGGCATCTGGCGTTTCATACGCGGTGATGAAGGTGGACAAGATGCCGCCCATCGCATCACGACTGGCCCAGCGTTTGAGCGAGGCGACCACGTCGGTGCTGGTCACAGGCTTGCCGTCATGGAACTCCAGGCCCGAGCGCAGTTTGAAAGTCCAGGTCAACTCATCTTTGGAGACTTGGTAGCTGTCGACCATTTGCGGCTTGATATTGCCCTTGGCGTCTTCAGAGAACAGCGTGTCGTAAATCATGTACGCGTGGTTGCGCGTCACATAGGCTGTGGTCCAGATCGGATCAAGCACTGTCAAGTTGGCGTGCGGCACAAAACGAAACACCTTGTTGGGCGGAGTTTGCGCCATCGCCGGAGTCAAGCAGCTCAAGCTCAGCGCGCTGGCCAGGGTCAACAGTAAACGTCTTTTCATCTTCATTTCTCCAATTCCAGACAAGGATGTGATCATGATGCATGGAATACAACCACGCTATCGTCACCTTTGCGCAAATTCAGCACGGGGTTTTCAACGATGGCCGGATTCAGCTCACAAGATTTCATAATGTAAGTCTTTCACCAAGGCTCACTTCATCATGGTCTACCCTGATATCTCCGCCGACGAACTGTCGAGAGCCATTCACTCCAAGCAAGTGTCATGCCGCGAGGTCATGCAAACCACGCTGCAGCAGATCGAAAAGCACAACCCTCAAAGCAATGCATTGGTGAGCTTGGCCGATGATGCCCTGCTGATGCGCCAAGCCGATGAACGCGATGCGCAACTGGCGCGCGGCCAATCCATGGGCTGGATGCACGGCATGCCACAGGCCATCAAAGATTTGTCCAATGTGGCCGGTTTTCGCACCACATTGGGTTCCCCCTTAACGGGCAATGTGCTCGCCAGCGAAGACGGCTTGATGGCCAGTCGCATGAAGGCCAGTGGCTGCATCGTGATCGGCAAAACCAACTCACCCGAATTGGGCTTGGGCTCGCACACCTTCAACGAAGTCTTTGGCGCCACGCGCAACGCCTGGGATGCCAGCAAAAGCGCAGGCGGCAGCAGCGGCGGCGCAGCAGTCGCCTTGGCGCAGCGCATGCTGCCGGTGGCCGACGGTTCTGACTTCATGGGTAGCCTGCGTAACCCGGCGGGCTGGAACCATATTTTTGGCCTGCGCCCCTCGCAAGGGCGCGTGCCCATGGTGCCGGCGCAAGACGTGTGGATTTCGCAATTGGGCACCGAAGGCCCGATGGGCCGCAGCGTGCGCGATGTGGCCATGCTGCTGTCGATACAAGCGGGTCAACACCCGGCTGCGCCCTTGTCAATTGCCCAAGATGGCAAGGCCTTTGGCGCGCCCCTAGAGAGCAATGTCAAAGGCCAACGCATTGGCTGGCTGGGCGACTTGAACGGCTACCTGCCAATGGAAAACGGCGTCATTGCCACCTGCCAAGAAGCCTTGAAATCGTTTGACAGTTTGGGCTGCCACACCGAGACCACGGGCTTAGGTCTAGGACAGGGTATGGCCCCCGAGAAAGTGTGGGACGCCTGGCTGGTCTGGCGCCAAGCCTTGGTGGGGCCGCGCGTTGCGCCTTTCATGCTCAAAGCAGAGAATCACCACCTGATCAAACCCGAGGCGCGTTGGGAGTATGAGCAGTCGCTCAAATTAAGCGGCGCGCAACTCATGTCCGCCAGCGCCACGCGCACGCAGTTCTACCAAAAACTGCTGACCTTGTTTGAACGCTTTGATGTGCTGGCGATTCCTGCAGCGCAGGTTTGGCCATTTGAGGTGAGCGAGCGCTGGCCCCAGCAGATAAACGGACACCCCATGGACACGTACCACCGATGGATGGAGGTGGTGATTTACGCCACCTTTGCGGGTCTGCCGTGCATCAGCGTGCCTGCCGGTTTTTGCAAAGACGGTGCACGCAAGGGTTTACCGATGGGTTTGCAGTTGATTGGCAAGCCGCAGGGCGACTTTGCGCTGCTGCAACTGGCCCACGCCTACGAGCAGGCTAATTTGGCAATGATCCGCTTGCGCCCGCCGGGGGTTTGAGCATTGGGCGCCTGGGCAGCGGGTTTGGAGCACCCGGATTTGAATTCCTAAGAATTAGTTTTGTCGCCAAGGCAGACCGTGAAACTTCCAACCGCCGGTCTGGCCGCGGTGCACATCGGCGTCGACATTGCCCTCAAAGCCTTCAAGGATGTTGTAGGCCACCAGGCCCAACTCGGTGGCGCGCAAGGCCGCTGCAATGGAGCGAACGCCGCTGCGGCAAAGCAGGACCAACTTTTTGCCATCAGCGCCCAATGCCTGAATCTCCTCGTCAAACTCGCGGTTCATGGCCATGCCGGGCCACTGCTTCCAGGCCAGCGGCTGTGCGCCGGGCACAATGCCCACCCATTCGCGCTCGGCATCGGTGCGAACATCCACCAATACCGCCTCGCCGGCCTGAACCCAGGCCCAGGCCAAGGCAGGCGAAACATCACCGGCGTAGCCGTTAGCGGCTTGAACGGTCTCGGAATTGGGGTGGGGTGTGGCGTTCATGGGGGGGTGCAAGTTGAAAATTACTGAACTCAATCATAGCGAGAGCCCAAGACCGCAAGCCGCGCCCACCCGGCGCCCAGCCCCTCACCGGGCTTGATCAATTGATTGAATCCCCTGATCGATTGCGCAAACTGGAGTTGGAATTGAATTATTTTGGTGCACAGGCCTAAATTAATTCACGCCATTTTTAGCGTTTTGAGGCGGAAGCAAGGGTTAGCGCTACACGCCAGGCGTGCCGTCCTCCAAGATAATTCTGGTAGATCCCTCGGGCAATCGGTTCGGTGCCCAACTGCGCATGAACCGTGAGCCCATTGCCTTTTCGTCAATCCCCTAGGAGATAACCTTATGCAACGTCGTGTCCATTTGACCGTTCTCGCATCGCTGATGCTGGCCACTGGTTTTTCTTTTGCTGCCGAGCCGATCAAAGTCGGCGTGACCGGCCCTTACACAGGCGGCTCCTCCTCCATGGGCGTGAGCATGCGTGACGGCGTCAAATTGGCGGTCAATGAAATCAACAAGGCTGGCGGCGTTTTGGGCCGCGAGTTCCAAGTGATCGAGCGTGACGACGAAGCCAAGAACGAGCGCGGCGTGCAAATTGCACAAGAGCTGATTAACAAAGAAAAAGTTGTCGCCACTTTGGGCTTTATCAACACCGGCGTGGCTCTGGCTTCGCAGCGCTTTTACCAAGAAGCCAAGATCCCCGTCTTCAACAACGTGGCCACCGGCTCTATCATTACCCAGCAGTTCAAGGCGCCTGAGTTTCCAGACAACTACATTTTCCGCAACGCCGCGCACGACAGTATCCAAGCGCCAATGATCGTTGAAGAAGCCATTGCCCGCCGCAACTTCAAGAAGGTCGCCATCTTGGCCGACTCGACCAACTACGGCCAACTCGGTCGTGAAGATTTGGAAAAGGCCTTGGCCGCTAAAAACGTGAAAGCCGTGGCGGTTGAAAAGTTCAACATCAAGGATGTGGACATGACCGCCCAGTTGCTCAAGGCCAAAGA
>CANGEG010000008.1 GCA_947452725.1 Comamonadaceae bacterium
AAAAGGCGTCTTGCAAATCAGCCAGGAAATGGGCGAGTTGGCCAAGAAGGCACGTGACGGCAAGTTGGGTCCTGCAGAAATGACCGGGGCAACTTTCACCATCTCTAGCCTGGGCGGCATTGGTGGCAAGTACTTCACGCCCATCATCAACGCGCCCGAAGTGGCCATTCTCGGTGTGTGCAAGAGCACCATGGAACCCGTCTGGGACGGCAAGCAGTTTGTGCCACGCCTGATGTTGCCCCTGAGCTTGACGTGGGACCACCGCGTCATCGACGGCGCCGCAGCGGCACGCTTCAACGCGTTCCTGGGTCAAATCCTTAGCGACTTCCGTCGCGTGTTGCTCTAAGGAATTACGATGGCAATCATAGACATCCAAGTTCCAGACATCGGCGATTTCGACGAAGTCACTGTGATCGAGTTGATGGTCAAGGTGGGCGACACCGTTAAACCTGACCAAAGTCTGATCACCGTGGAAAGCGACAAGGCCTCCATGGAAATTCCTTGCAGCCACGGTGGCGTGGTCAAGCAACTCAAGGTCAAGCTGGGCGACAAGGTCAAGCAAGGCTCGGTCGTGTTGGTGTTGGAAGGCGAGCGCGCAGCGGAGGCCCCAGCGCCCGCCACCGCTCCTGCTCCTGCAACACTTGCACCTGCAACACCTGCACCTGCTGCGACCGTCAGCACGGCACCCGCACCCGTGGCCTCCAGCTTCGGCGGATCGGCCGACATCGAATGTGACCTGCTCGTGTTGGGTGGTGGCCCCGGTGGTTACTCGGCGGCGTTCCGCGCAGCCGATCTGGGCCTGAGCGTCGTCATCGTTGAGCGCTACGCCACCTTAGGCGGTGTGTGTTTGAACGTGGGTTGCATCCCCTCCAAAGCTTTGCTGCATGTCGCTGCGGTGATGGACGAAGTCAGCCACATGGCCGACCTGGGTGTGGACTTCGGCGCACCGGTGGTCAACATCGACAAACTTCGTGGCCACAAAGAAAAAGTCATCGGCAAGCTCACGGGCGGCTTGGCCGCCATGGCCAAGATGCGCAAGGTCACCACCGTGCGCGGCTTGGGCCAATTCGTCGGCGCTCACCACCTTGAAGTGTCTGAGACGACCGGCACGGCGCAAGAACAAACCGGCAGCAAAAAAGTGATCGCGTTCAAGAACGCCATCATCGCCGCCGGCTCACAAGCAGTGCGCTTGCCGTTCATGCCCAACGACCCTCGCGTGGTGGACAGCACCGGCGCCTTGGCGCTTAAGAGTGTTCCAAAGAGGATGTTGATTTTGGGCGGCGGCATCATCGGCCTGGAAATGGGCACTGTCTACAGCACACTGGGCGCACGCTTGGATGTGGTGGAAATGATGGACGGCCTGATGCAAGGCGCAGACCGTGACCTGGTCAAAGTTTGGCAAAAGATGAATGCTAAGCGCTTTGACCACATCATGCTT
The DNA here is from genome assembly GCA_947452725.1 of Comamonadaceae bacterium. Lineage (GTDB taxonomy): Bacteria > Pseudomonadota > Gammaproteobacteria > Burkholderiales > Burkholderiaceae_C > Limnohabitans_A. The sequence goes on from CANGEG010000008.1 coordinate 1,439, forward strand.
AAGACCAAGACGGTGGGCGCACGCGCCTTACCCGAAGGCATTGAAGTCACATTCGAAAGCGCCGAACCCGGCGGCACGGCCCCTGCACCGCAGGTGTACGACTTGGTGCTCCAAGCCGTGGGCCGCACGCCCAATGGCAAAAAGCTTGCCGCTGAAAAAGCAGGGGTAGCGGTGACCGACCGTGGCTTCATCAACGTTGATATCCAGATGCGCACCAACGTGCCCCACATCTTTGCCATTGGCGACATCGTGGGTCAGCCCATGTTGGCCCACAAGGCCGTCCACGAGGCGCATGTGGCGGCTGAAGTGATTGCGGGTGAACAGCAGGGTAACAAAGAGTTGGCTGCTGCTGCGTTCAACGCCCGCGTCATTCCGAGTGTGGCCTATACCGACCCTGAAGTGGCATGGGTTGGTTTGACCGAAGACCAAGCCAAAGCGCAAGGCATCCTGGTTAAAAAAGGCTTGTTCCCTTGGACCGCTTCGGGCCGCGCCATTGCCAACGGCCGCGATGAAGGTGTGACCAAATTGCTGTTTGATGACTCACCCGAGGCCCATGGTCACGGCAAGATCCTCGGCGGCGGCATGGTTGGCACTCACGCGGGCGACATGATTGGCGAAATTGCATTGGCTATCGAAATGGGCGCAGACGCAGTTGACATTGGCAAGACTATCCACCCCCATCCCACCCTGGGTGAAAGCATCGGCATGGCAGCCGAGGTGGCGCATGGCAGCTGTACGGACTTGCCGCCTAATAAAAAATAAGCGGCTAAGGCTAAAAGTAAGAAAGCCCGAATTGGCATCAATTCGGGTTTTTTACTTTATTGAATCAGCCCTCAATGCGGGCCAAGGTAACACATCTCGGCTTTCTCGCCGTCATTTCCCTCAAGGCCTTCTTCGCTGCAAAGCGCGGCCAGAAAAACCGGGTCCAGCACCTGGCCGGGAAGTAGCAGCTCCTCATTGGGCCAGCGCTTGACCAAGTGACCGTTTGCCACGCCTCCAGCGTGCACGCGTTGGTACGCGCGACGATGCTGCATGGTCACACCGCTATTGGCGTTGGCGATGAGGCGGCTCTCGCCTAAGGCCCAGGGTTCAAAGTAGGCGTTGGCCGCTACATCCACTTGGCGGAAATAGGCCCGCGCGCCCTCAGCATTCAGTTTCTTGCGCACCGTGCGAGTGATCAGACCTTGCAATTGTTCCAGCGATGCATCACTCATTTGGTTGAGGGCTGCTGGGCTCAAGTCCTGAGCAGCCAATGCAGGTGTTGTTGCTAACTCTGCTGGTAGCACTTGTACCATCGCCGCCGCTACCGCGTGATATGGCGCCACAGCCGTCGCAACGCCACGCGTCTGTGGTTGTATGGGGCAGCGGATCTCGACAAAGCGAGGTTTGGTCGGACCTGAGCAGCCGTCGTGGTGGTAATACTCACCCTGGCTTAGCCGCCCTTTACTGGAGCGCCCTCGCACATCGCGGTAAGTAGGATGGTTCGTTTGCAAATTCAGGCAGACCACCAGGCCGGTGGCGTCGACCAACTGGTAAAAGGCCTCGCGCCATTCGGGCAAGAGCAACTTGTTATGAAGGTAATCGCTTGGTTCAGCGAGGCATCCGTCTTGCAATTCGCCTTCGATCACCAGCACAAAGGACTTGGGCCGGCGTACTCGCCAGCGGCAGTTTGCAAAGACCAGCACAGAGCTTGATGGTTCAGAGTTTTTGCCGGCGCTGGGGTCAATAGGATCGGACATAGTGAATGGTTAAGTTGACGTTGGACACAAACAGCGAGCTTGGATGAGTACCAATTTTAGGGCTTCGCTGTGCTGGCTGTCAGGCGCAAATTTAGGCACTCAACAATGTTGGCAATGACACGCATCATCTCCCAGGCAGAGCCTGTTGCGGCATCGCCAAATGGTGGTGGCACACCGTGCACCAAAATCACCAATGCGATCAATGCTCAATACATAACCGACCACCAACAGATCGCGCACTGGGACATCGTCATTTCGACCGTAGCCTCACCTGCACCGGTGAAATCACCGCTGCCCACGGGCAGCATGCCCCGAGGGGCATTTGGCACGCATTTTGTGAATGTTTCTGCATGGCCCACATGCGCTTAAGTGGTTTCGCTCGCAAAAAGGCATCGCTTGACCGATGGCGATGTCGATGACCATTCGCGAACCATCCAGCGGGTTTTTTGCAAGTAACTGAGGTTGAACTCGGCGCAGTGCCAAGGTCATTATCTGGCGCTTTTATCACTCAGTTCTTCCCAGACCCGAATCGCTGCAAATGCATCGTTGGCGGCGTAGATGAGTTGTGATTCGCTCAAGCGTGCGTTGGCCCAATTGCTGGTGGCAGCTTTTTTGGATTTTTGAAAACGCTGATTGAACAGCACCGCCACGGCGCCTTTGACACCCATGTCTTTTCGATAGCCGCGCTCGCGAAATACGGTGTTGAGTTCCAGAATACCTTCGGGCTCGATGCCCAGTTTGTGAACGATGCGTCGGCGGTCATCGCCCAGTCCAAACCCCGCTTTGGTAATGCCGCCATAGGCCAGCAAGTCGGCAGCCACGCCGCGGCATTCGGGCTCATGCAGTTGGAACACCCAGGCCCGATGGCGGGTGGCCAGCTGCAACACGTGCGGCCCATCGGAGGCTTCGCCCACCTTGAATGTGGGTTTGGACTCGGTATCAAAACCCCAGGCTTGAAACATCACAAGTTGCTCAAACGCTTGGCGTGCCTGGACGCCCGTGCTGACCAGCGTGATCCGGTCCAGGCCCAGTCGCTCAAACGGCGGGAGCAGGGCGATGGCGTCTTTGTCAGGTGTGGGGCGGTGGGTGGTCATATGTTGGGCTTGAATGTTCAAGTGCGGATGATCGCACGCCCGGGTTAGAGCTCGCCGTCGCAACTATTCTTTGGACATCCGCGGTACTTCAGCCGACAGCGTTACCTCATGGTCGCACACGTTTATGTGTGTTGTTGCACGGTTGTGAATGAGACAAAGCTTTAACTTTAACCAACGCTGAAAAATAATTTTTTTCGGCACACATCCCTTGGGCCTTGTGATTTTCAAGGCCAGCTTTTTGATGCGTATCACGATGCCAGTTGAAAGGAGGTTTCACATGTCAAGCTAATCAAACAGCACTTTCAAAAACTTTTATCAACTGAATTTTAAATTCATCGTGAACGAATGGGAGCAATGACTATGAGCGATATCATCACACCAGTGGGAATGGGATGGCTACCGGACTATCCTGATTTTCGAGATTACACCGTCGATCACCCAGCCATCAAAGCGATGCTGCACAAGGCCGGGCTGAAGAGCTCAGACAAGATCAGTTTGCCAGCCGTGGTGGATTTGCGGCCTTGGTGTCCTCCCATTGAAGACCAAGGTGCGCTGGGCTCGTGCACCGCCAATGCAGGTGTCGGCATCGTTGAATATTTTGAACGACGCGCATTTGGGAAGCACATTGATGCCTCCAGGCTCTTTTTGTATAAGACCACGCGCAATATGCTGCACTGGACGGGTGATACCGGCGCTTTCCTGCGTTCCACCATGGGTGCTTTGGTGCTTTTCGGCGTGCCTCCAGAAGAGTATTGGCAGTATGTGGTTGCTGATTTTGACAAAGAGCCACCGGCCTTTTGCTATGCCTTTGGGCAAAATTACCAAGCCCTCAGCTACTACCGTCTTGACCCGCCGACAACGACGGGTGATGTGGTCCTCGCGTGCGTTAAATCCAACCTGCGCGCGGGTCTGCCCTCAATGTTTGGTTTCACGGTTTACAACTCCTACACACAAGGGAGCGCCACGGGCAAGATTCCATTCCCCACTGAAGGCGAAAAAATTGTCGGTGGTCATGCGATCGTGGCGATGGGCTATGACGACAACATGAAAATCAAAAATACCAATCCCGGTGCAGTTGAAACCACGGGGGCGTTGCTGATCCGCAATTCGTGGGGAAAGGGCTGGGGAGCAGCCGGATATGGCTGGTTGCCATACGAATACGTTCTTAAACGCTTGGCGACTGACTGGTGGTCCTTGCTCAGCAACGAGTGGGTCGATACCGGCAATTTCAAATAAAAGGAACAGCCTCGCGGCGGGTGCAAGCGTTTTTCTTGTGTACGTCGCTTGACTCTGTGTTGTTTAGCACAGTGAGCTCTTGTCCAACATCGTATCTTGCTTAAACGCAAATTTTCGCCTTCTTCGCTATTGCGGTGGGCTCGACACAAGTGCGCCTTTCCCCTTTTGGGGGTGTTAACCCGACATGGGTATTTTGACGACCAAGAAGAGGGACTATGAGCACATCGTTTTTCGATTTAGACCGTGTTCGCTTAGGCCGGTTTGTGCGGCTGGACTTGGCCACCGGCCAACTCGTTGCACCGCTTCACAAGGGACAACAAATTTGGCAGACCGTTCCCCTTATCAAGCGCCGCATACTGGCAGTGGTTCGTTCATACAGTCTGGATGCCGTCACGCTTGACAGCACTGCGGCTTATGCGGTGTTCAAACTTGGCAGTACTTCGGCATGGGCTATTGATACGGCCCACTTCAGTGGCCAACCCAAGCTCAAATTGGTGGTCAACCCGGCTGAAGATCACTTCATTTTGCGGCTGCGCGATGCGCGTTTTCCGGGCACCAAAGTGCCAGCGGACTTTACGGCTGTCGTCAAAAAAGTTGCTGGAGTTTGGACTCTGGATGTTTCCTTTCTATGGGGCGGATTTCAGGCTAACGTGGACTTGGCTGCGTGGTTGGCCAAGCCACTTCAGTCACCCTTAGCCTCGAGCTTGCTCAACCCTGGCGAAGTCTGCTGTTTTGCAGGTGACAAGCGCTTGCATTTGGGGCCGCAGCCCAGTGCGATTTTTTTACCCACTTGGGGTTTTTTGGTTAGCGGCCACGCTCGGTTTGAGGGCTTGTTGAATGAAGCGCTGGTAAACACGGTCTTCACCATCAATTTACTCACGCCTGAAATGCCGGGTTTGCTCAAGCAACTCAACCGCCGGCGCACACTTTTGATGTTGGGTAACCCCTGGAGCTCACCTTGGTTTAGCCTCGCGCTCGATGGCGGCAGCGCCACCGACTGGCGCGTTCGTGCGCCTGTACCTTGCTTTTCCACCCTGCAAATGGAGTTTGCAGAAGATGCCAACAACGACAAGACTGCACGTCTTTTGACGGCCTATAGCCTACACCCTGATCCTACGTTACTTCACTTTGCGCCCGGCGCTGACCTGCGCAACGACTTAGGCGATCCGTTGGTGCTGACTGTGCGGCAACCGACCACGCTGCAGTTCTTTGCCCATCAAGTTAGCTCGCCATTGATTGCTGTGATGGGTACCTTGGGTTGGACATCGGGTTGGGTGCATACCGCGTTCACCAGCATTCAATTAGGACCACCCGAACGAGCTGGCTTTGTATTGGTGCATAACGGCGAGACCACATCTTTGGGGCATCCGTTAACCATTGTGAAAGGAAAGTCAGGTTTGGCTTTCAGACTTCAGGCCACTGCGGTGCGAAGCGCCGCCGCCGATCTGCTGGCTCAGCCCACCGCAGCGCCACTGCGCAGCTTGGCAGTTTTGCAAGTGGGGCTTACAGGCAGTCAACCCTTGGTGCCGGTGGCCCAAGACCCCTTACGCGTTCAGCTTGATGGCAGTGCGGCCGCTCGAATTGATTTTCCCCAAGATTGGGCCAGCTTCATGGTCAGACCCGCTGACTTGTTGGTATTGCTTTTGCGCTTCAAAAACCTGCGCCTGCACAGCCGCGGTGGCGGGGTGCCGCAACTGCGGCGTGAAGGTAACCAGCCCGGCCGCTTGGTGGTGTATTTCCCGCCACAAAGTCTGGCCGAAGAAACTCCGTTGGAGGCGCAAGTCCTTTTGCCGCAGTACCGCGCACCCATTCGCGTGCGGCTGGCGGGATTGAGCCGCCTCGCCTTCAGCACCACCCAAAGCACGCTGGCGTTGGACCGCGACACCTTGCTGGGCTGGGTATTGGAGCCAGGTCAGGCTGCATCCACCTTGTGGGCACCGCGCATCACCGCCACAGCCAAGCAGCCGCGTGAAGCTGGCGACTCCGGCCCGGCAGAGGACGACGAGACCAGCATCGAAGCGCCTTACGGCCTTTTTGTGTCGGGCAACCAAAATGGTGTTTGGCACGGTTGGCAAAGCGCACCCTTGCACAACGATCGCAACGAGCTGTGGCATGTGAACTTGCGCAGCGAACTGCGTGGCAACCCGGTGCTTAAAGCCTTTGATCATCGGCACACCAACCCGTTTGAGCTGCCTTTGCTGGTCAGTGAGCGCCAAGCCATCGTCGACAACAGTATCAGCAAAGGTTTTGAGGCTGAGCGCTTCATGCTCAGCTCTTTGGGCGCCTGGATGAATGTGGAAGGAAAGTGGGACGCCGAGCTGGAGAACTGGCGCAACCTCACGACCATGGGGCGTGACCACTACGTCAAAACGGTCAAACGTGGCATTTTGCTGCCCTTTGGCCACCGCGCCGTGTTTATCTCGATCAGCGAGCGCAAGTTGCTCGACAAAGTAGGGGGCTACAAAGAAGCCCGGTTGCAAAAGCGCTTGTTTATTCTGGTGCGCGAACCGGTGGTGGCGTTTACGCAAGTGGCCGAAGACGCCAGCGTGAAGGCCGAGTCAATGGGTTTTCATTCACGCCAGTTGCCTTTCCGATCGGTGCGCATTGTGACTGTCAAGACCACCGATCTGGCCGCGCCCTCGGCCAGTCCACTCAGCAGCAACCCGCTTTGCCAGCCGCCCGAGACGGCCTTCTGGCCTATGGTGGACACTGGGGCTGGGCTGCAGAATTTTCAGTTTTTGGTACGCGCCGAAGACCGGGCCGGTCACACGCTGGAATGGATGATGCCGATGGCCTTTGTACGCGCCCGCCGCATGGGGGCTGATGAAGCGGACCCGGAAAATGACGTGAGCAGCTACGCCGCATTTCTGTCTGCCGCCATGGGGCACAGTGGCGGTGCGCAGCTGTTGCACACCTTCAACGACAGCGCTGACCCGCTGTTTGATGCGGCCTTGTCCAACCCTCGATTGATAAGCGTACTGCATGGGCAGGCCCTGTCGCTGGTGCCTGCGTCCAGTAGCAACCAGGACGCCACTGTCAACGTCGCAGCCCTGGCGTTTCGTGTCGCTATCGAGCATCGGCCCGATGACCTTTACCCTCACCGCTTGGTCAACCCGGTGCTGGCCGATGCCCAGCTGAGCGTGCCCGTGCTGTGCCAGCTCGGGCAGCTCACGACGCCGCAGCGCGCTACCTACGCCAACGCCTATTTGCGTGATGGCTTTGCTGCGGCCAACAAGGGCGAAATTTATGCGCGCTTTGTGCGAAGCGTCGATTTGTCCTTTGGCGGTAGCAACCGGCCTGACAAAGTGGGCGGCGTGGTGTCGCCGGGCATGGCGATTGGTGGACTGTCCCGCCTCATTGGCCCGGTGGGGGTCAAGACCGAGGCAGGCAGCACGGAGGTCAGTGACAGCCACTTGGCCACGCTGGCTGGTGGCAGCTTTGACCCGATGCAGTACTTTGCCGATGCGCTGAATGCAAAGCTGTTGGGTGGCGTCACGCTGCAAGAGATTTTGCAAACCGTGTCTTTCTCGGCGGACGCGCTTTCGGGCGGTACCGCAGTGGTGCCGGCCTGGACCTCGGTGCGAGAGGGCGATGACACTTGCTACCAGTTGGACTGGCGCACCAGCGCACTGACCAGCAACAGCATTTTCCAGACCAAGGACTCGCCCTCGCTCAGCCTGAGTGTCCGGTCATGGGTGAGCGACACAGGCGCGGCCGAGTCCGCGGTCAGCGGGAAATTGACCAGTTTCAAGCTGGTACTGGCTGGGGTGATTGCAATCGACTTCGGCTCCTTTGAATTTACTGTGCCTGCCGGTGGCAAACCGTTGGTGCATGTGCAGGTGCCAGGCATCGAGTTTCAGGGGGCGCTTAAATTTATCAACGCCGTATCGGGCGTGCTGGGACTGAACCACTTCAGCGACCCGCCTTATCTAGACATCACCAGCGAAGGGTTGCTGTGTGGTTACAACTTGCGCATTCCTACCATTGCCGTAGGTGCTTTTGCGTTGCAAAACCTGGCGCTGGACGCGAGCATTGGCCTTCCGTTTACCGGTGTCCCTGCGCGTGCGCGCTTGGCGGTGTCGCAGCGCCATGATCCGTTTTTGATCACGGTGTCACTGTTTGCTGGTGGCGGCTTCTTTGCCATTGAGGCGGCCTCTGACAATACGCGCATTGTCGAGGGTTGTCTGGAGTTCGGCGGTAGCTTTGCGCTCAATCTGGGCGTGGCCAGCGGCGGCGTGTATGTGATGGCGGGTATTTACTTCCGCATCGAAACCAATGCCTGCAACCTCAGCGGCTATGTGCGCGCAGGCGGTTCTTTGGAAGTGCTGGGCCTGATCACGGTAAGTGTGGAGTTCTATCTGCAGCTCAATTACGAAGATCCGGTGGTTTGGGGTCAGGCCAGCATGACGGTGAAAGTAGAGGTGTTGTTCTTCAGCACCAGCGTCACGCTAACTGTGCGGCGTGAATTTGCCGGTGGCTCACGCGATCTGCCTTTTGACGAAATGATCAGCCTTCCCGAATGGGACAACTACCTTGCCGCTTTCGCGAACTGAAGGGCTCTGGCCATGCAACAAACCATCATCTGGACCACCATTCCTCGTCGCTACGACGAGGTCACTCAACGCTTGCACTTTGCCGTACGCATCTCGCCGCGTCTGCAGGGCGATCAGGAACTGGAATCGCTGTCCAAATTTTGCTTTGCGCATTGGGCAGGGTTGCAACTGAGCTTCAAGGCCTGCTTTGGCAGCAGTACCAGCCCCGCCATGTTTGAAGCGAAAATCGAAAACGATGTCCGTGACCCAGCGCTGTGGGACGCCGTCTTTCCTTGTGTCGGTGGCGCAAATGACACTGTGGTGAACAGGCATGTGTTTGACCGTGACGGCCATTGCGCACGTCCTGTTCGATCCTTTGCGGTGATGGATGTATTGGCTTATGTCAAAGACGTGTACCAGCAAGTAGCTTGCGAATATCCATTGGCCCCGCCAAACATTGACGCACTGATTGAGCGGCGACAGTCCCAAGAGACGTCATTCAAATCACCGCTTTTGGCCGCCATTCAGCTGCTGCTCAAACCCAAGAGCCCAGTCGTTGGCGACAACGTGGTCGAGCTACCACCACCAGCACCAGCACCAGCACCGCCCCCCGCAAGCGCAGGCGCAGGCAACCCTACAGCCGCCTTGGCACAGCTGCTGGACTTCCACGCTCCTCATAACGGCGCTTACACCACGCCGCCCAACTTCAAGAGCGAGTTTGATTTTCACGAGACGTTATCGCTGCTTGAAGATTCAGACTTTTTGTTGCGCCGCCTCGGCCTGGTGTTTGAGCTGTCCTGCGCTTTACCGCCTAACTTTGCCATGGCTTATGAGGGCGGCCAGGCCTGCCTCAGCGTGCAGGCCCAGTGGCCAGAGGCCGCTCAAAATGTGCCACCCATTCATCAGGTCATGCCGCTTACCCGTTACCGGTTTATCCAAAGCGCAGGTGTTTTTAGCGCAGAAGAAAAATCCAGCACACTCAAAGACGGCTTTCTCGATCTGTCGCAAGCCGACTATGCTGCCATGCAAGTGGATGTGGACGGCGCAGCCATCAAACTGGTAGACTTTGTGCGGCACTTGGTAAATTTGCAAAACGCACGCGCCGATGCGGAGCGCACCGAGCTGCCCGCATTGCGCAGTGCGGGTGTGGCCTTGGTGCACTCAGGCAGAGCAGAGGTTTTTTCGGTGCGTGGCGCACGCGCGGCCGAACTCAATGCTCAGCTCAGTGGACAACCCGTATTGTTCGCCGAGGATCTGGTGCGTGGCCTGCGCCTGGATGTGATGGCCGATATGCCTGGTGCCAATTGGCGCTCGCTGTGCCAGCGCCAAGAAAGCTACAGCGCACGCATGCCCGTAGGTGACACTCTGCCTGACTTACTGAGTGCTCCGTTCAAGGTTTACGCCCGCGTCAACCGCGAAAGTACCTTGACCAGCGCCCCCACCCAAAAGCCACAAGCGCTTGATTTTTTCTTGCACGAAACGCTGGCGCACTGGGATGGCTGGAGCCTGGCCGTTCGCCGACCTGGCAAAAAAGTGTCCGACGCCAGCCAAGACCCAGGCCACACCTATCTGGACGATGGCGCCCCGGCGCTGCAGACGCAGCGCACGCTGAACATTGCGCTCGACTTGCCCAAAGACGATTTGGGCAAGGTTCTGCCTACACTGCCTCGCCTGCGTTTTGGGCGTAGCTACCGATTTCGTGCCCGCGTGGTGGACATCAGCGGCTGTTCGCTGCCCTTGCAGCTCGTCGACCAGAACCTGAAGGCGGCCACAGCCAGCGCAACCCCGTATCTACGTTATGAACCTATCGCCTCACCTGTGTTGGCGCGCATGACACAGCCGGTGCCGGGTGAGTCGATGGATCGCGTGGTGGTGCGTTCAGGCAAAGATCCAGCTGATTGCACCGCACAATCTGTACGCGTAGTTTGTCCACCCCGCATCGCGCAGCAACTGGCCGAACAACACGGCATGTTGGATGTGCCGTCCCCATCGGGGAATTGGTACGATCTGCTGACTCAGCGCCACGGCCCCCAAGCCCAACTGCGCGGCTCCGAAGACCCTAGCACCGACGGCAGCGACATTTTGGAGGTGATGCCCACCGATGTGCCTTACTTGCCCGACCCGCTGGCTGCCGCCACACGGGTGCGTTTGCTGGGGCCAGGCGGGGAGGTGACACATATCCTGTCTTTTGCCCATAGCCAGCCCTGGCCGCACGCAGCGCCGTGGTGCATAAGCCTGACCCAGGGCAGCGGCGCGCCCGATTGGGACGTTGCGACGCGCACGCTCAGCATTCCCGTTCCTGCGGGCCACATGCGCACACTGCAGTTGAGCAGCGTGCCCCGTAGCACTGCAGACTTGGAACTGCTGGGCATCTGGGGTTGGATGCGCGAAGTTGCCAGCCCGCAGCGGCTTGAAAAATTGGCGGCGCTGTGCGTCACGGGTCAGCACTGGATGCTCACACCTTCGCGCACCGTCACGCTGGTGCATGCGGTACAAAAACCTTGCAGCGCGCCTCGTATCGAGGCATTGCTGGCGCAACGCGCTGTGGGCGAAAGCTTTGTCCATCTGGCTGGCAGCATTGCCATTGACGGCTCTAGCACGGGCAAGGTGGAGCTGCACGCCAGCTGGACCGACCGGGTGGACGATGCGCGCCAGCTTGGCACCGGGGACGACTACGCTGCGCCTAGCCATAGCCATGCATTCGATTTGGTGCACAGCGACATGGGCTCAGACCATGCTTGGTTTTTGGCGCAACACCACGCCTTACCCGACACCAAGTACCACCGCGTTCGCTACAGCGCCACGGCGGTGAGTCGTTACCAAGAATATTTTGACGCTGACACAGCCTCACCGGGCGCGTTTTCGTTGCCTTCAGAAATGGGGTTTGAGTTGGACATTCTCAGTTCGGCTCGGCCGAACGCGCCGCAAGTGGCCTACGTGGTCCCCACCTTTGGCTGGGATCGCTCGGGTCCAGAGGGCGATGTTCCCATGCCCGCAGGCGACGAGGCGCACCGCCCGCTGCACTTTGCTCGTAAGGGGGGCGGCTTGCGCGTTTATTTAGAGCGGCCTTGGTTTTCGTCTGGCGATGGTGAGTTGCTGGGCGTTGTGCTGTATGCCGGGCCCAAGGGCACAGCGGTCCTGTCCAATACGGCTGATTTGAAAGTTCCCGAAGCCAGCAAGCACTTGGTCACGCAATGGGGCTATGACCCGATCTGGGTGGCACAGCCACCAGACGCTTTGCCGACCTTGGCCCATTTTCCTGAAGCCGTGCTGCGTGGATCCGACTTTGCTTTGCAAGAATTGGGCACCACGGCGCGGATGGATGTGGCGGCGCATGCGGTGCATTTTGATGTGGCTCGACAGCTCTGGTACAGCGACATCACGGTCGACCCGGGCCCGGCCTATTTCCCATTCATACGCTTGGCCCTGGCCCGCCTGCAGCCGCACGCGGTGCTAGGGGCTGAGTTGTCCAAAGTGGTGCTGGCCGATTTCATCCAGTGCGCGCCTGACCGGCTGGTCAGTTTGACCGCGGTGCCTGACCATCCTCTTTTACTGAGCCTGAGTGTGAGTGGCCCTGCACCGGTCAAACAAAAAACGGCGCTGATACCGACGGTCATGGCGGTGCGGGTGGAGGTGCTGCACGCGTCGGCGGACGCCGAAGTTTGGGTCCCGGTGCAAAGCGGCTGGCAGGGCCTGCCGCGCAGCCAAGTCACGCCGGCCGCCACGGTATGGAGCGGCGTTGTGGTGTTGCCTGCAGCGCGAGGCAGTTATCGAATGCGCATGGTCACAGCGGAGTTGGAGTTACTGCCTGCAGCTTCCGGCGTATTGGGCAGCGCCATGGACATTACGGTGCTGGCAGGTAGCACCGGTGCGCGTCCGGTTTACTCGGATGTGTTTGAGATTTAACCAAAGACTTCAAAATCAATGAAACAAGGTGTAGCGCCATGAGCAAAAACATTGTTTTGTTTTCTGACGGCACTGGTAACAGTTCCGGAAAACTGTTCAAAACCAATGTTTGGCGCATTTACCAAGCGGTGGATGTGGCCGATCCAAAGCAGGTGGGCGAAACGCATCAGGTGGCGTTCTATGACGATGGGGTGGGTACATCTTCTTTCAAGCCACTGGCTATTTTGGGCGGCGCGGCCGGTCTGGGCTTGGCGCGAAACGTGCGCGATATTTACTCGTTTGTCTGTCGCAACTATCAACCGGGCGACAAAATCTATGCGTTCGGATTCAGCCGGGGCGCGTTCACGATCCGTGTGTTGATCGACTTCATTCTCACGCAAGGCTTGGTACCTTACGATGGTGACGAAGCGGCGCTGCAGCAATGGGTCAGTGACGCGTATCGTGCATACAGGGCCAATGGTTATCACACGCGATTGTGCCTGATGAAGCTTGTCCGGCCGCTGCGTGATGCGGTAATTTCAAGCAAGAATTGGCTGTTGCGTCGGGTCCCGTATTCAGCGATTGAACCGATTGAGGTGTCGTCAATTCACTTCATCGGTTTGTGGGACACCGTCGATGCCTATGGTTTGCCTTTCGAGGAACTCACAAGAGCTATCGACCGTTATCTTTGGCCCATGCTCCTGCCCGATCTCGTCTTGGATTCACGGGTTTTACGCGCACGACATGTGTTGTCGGTCAATGATGAGCGAAACGCCTTTCATCCCAGGTTGTGGAACGAGTCCAGTGAACCCGAAGGCAATACCCAGGCAACTTCAATAGACGACGAGCGGATCAGCCAAGTTTGGTTTGCAGGTGTGCACTCCGATGTAGGGGGCGGATATCCAGACGATAGCCTGGCTTATGTTTCGTTGAATTGGATGATGGTTGAGGCTGAGAAATACAGTTTGCGGTTTTGCGAGGATATCTGTGCTCGGTACCGTTCACTGTCGGACGAGAACGGTCCGATTCATGACTCTCGCCATGGCCTGGCCGGCTACTACCGCTATAACCCGCGTCGAATTGATAAGCTGGCGCATCATGCCTACAGCAAAAAAACAGCGATTCAAATCGGTCGCATCAAGATCCATGAAAGTGTGTTGCGGCGAATCAAGACCGGACACGACGGTTACGCCCCCTTCGTATTGCCCCCAAACTTTTCCGTCATGAAGTACGACGGACGCATTGAAGCTGGTGCCTCTTATGTGGGCCCAAAGCTTGTGAAGAGAGAATTCATTGAACAACACGAACACGTTTGGAACTGGGTATGGTGGCGCCGCTTGGTTTATTTTTTAACGGTGCTGGCGACATTGGTATTGGTCGCCATGCCGCTGATATGGCCGGCTTTGCCCGAGGGGGCCTGTACCTCCCCTTACTGTTTTGCGTCAAATGTCATCAACGGCGTTGCCGCTTTTTTCCCTGCCTTTGCTACGCCTTGGACTGATTCATTTGCCTCGCACCCAGGTGTCTTTATGCTGCTTGCGTTATTGGTATTGATTGGTTTGGTCAGTGGCTCATTTCTGGACATTCAGGTGCGCGATTCGATGCGCTCTGTGTGGTACTCCATTCCCTGCATGAATGCGCTGGAGCGTCAAAAAGGTCACCAGTTAACAGCCCCGGGTCGACTCAATAGAGTTATTGAGGGGCTTCGAACGCGGCCCGCATACGCGGCGGTTTTTCATACCTTGTCCAGTGAACTTGTTCCGTTAGTTTTTGAGTTGGCCGTCTTTTATTTCGCCCTCGCCGTCGTGGTCCAGAGCACATTCGCGGTACTCTCATCTTCAGGCAATGTGTGCGCTGGCTCAGCCCAACTGAAGGACTTGGATTCTGCATTGCAGCCGTTTCGTTGGCAAACCAGTGAGCTTTGCAAAGGCACGGGCGTTGTGTTGAAAAAGGGGGCAACTTACAAGCTTCGCTTGACCATTCCCGCTGCGCAGCCTTGGTTGGATGGCAGCGTGCCAGCAGGCCCCAATGGCGTTGAGCCCGATGATGTGACATGGCTCATGGTGCTCGGTGTGCCGCTTCGCCGTCATATGGGTCAACCATGGTTCAAACCCATAGCGCGTATCAACAGCCAGGGCGCCGATGTGTATCCGCTGGAGCCCAAACCCACGGTGCCCTTTTCAGGCACACCGCATCGTGCTGGCTGGGTTGCTAACCAGGACACGGTGTTTGAGGCTGAAATTGTGGCGCGAACTCAAGGTGAGTTGTTCCTGTATGTAAACGATGTTTTGCCGTTGCTCGCGTTCTATCCGGATTCAACGCAATGGTTTTATCGCAACAACCACGGGGCAGCGGATGTTCGCATTGAGTTGCTGCAAGCACCACTGAGCCAAGCTGAAAGCAAGCACCCGCTGAGTACAGCGCGCGATCGGTGATGACTTACAAACCGCAGGCCGATTGCTTTAGACCACGATTGGATTGAGCGCACCGTCCATGCTCATGCAAATGCCTGTGATGTAACTGGCTTTGCTGGAGGCAAGAAACACAACCGCGTTGGCAATTTCTTCGGGGGTGGCCATGCGCCCCAAAGGAATTCGCGCCACCGCTTGTTCCAAGGCTTTCGCGGCGCTGATGCCTTGCGCCCGCGCGTCGGCGGCCACGCCTTCTTGCAAACGGTCGGTCAAGGTTAAACCCGGGTTGACCGCATTCACCCGAATACCTTGGGCGGCGTAGGCTGTGGCCAAGCCGGCGCTGGCCAGCATCAAAGCGGCGTTGGCGGCGCCGCCAGGAATGTGCACGGCACTGGCCACCTTACCGCCGTTGCCCACCACATTGACGATGCTACCCTGGCCGCGAGCGGCCATGCGTTTGATGACTGGGTCCATCATGTGGATGTAGCTGAAGTACTTGGCCTGCATCGCATCGGCCCAGTCTTGTGGTGTCAGCTCTGCGGCCGGGGTGCGCTTGGCAGCGCCGGCGGAGTTGACCAAAACGTCGACCTCACCCATCGCAGCTTGTGCTGCGCTCAGGGCTGTCACCGCTGCGGCGGCGTCCCGCAAGTCCGTGGCCTGGGTGAAGATGCGGTCTGCAGCAAAGTCGGCTTCCAACTTTTGCCGCGCCGCTGCCAGGTTGGCCGGATCGCGAGAAATCAGGCTGACCCTGGCACCCTCGGCCAAAAAGGCGTGAGCGCAGGCCAGGCCAATGCCTTTGCTGCCGCCAGTGATCAGAATGTGTTTGTCATGCAGGTGCAGGTTCATGATGTTCTCAGTTGAAGACGGACGAAGTGAAGGAGGAAAGAGTCAGGCCTTCATTGAACCACCAACTGCTCGCAAAGGCTGTCACGGTCGTGGTCGGCCCGCCGCAGCCAGGGCTGGGCCGTATTGGCGCCTGGGCGACTGCGCGCTGAGAATGGTCAGGTCAAGATCTCACACTTCCCGTTAAAGAGGTTTTTGCTATGCGTTTTGTGAGTTTTCAAGAAAATGGCCGTAGCGGCATCGGTTGGGTCAAAGACTCACACGCCACAACTTTTGTCGATCTGTCTCAGATCGCGCCTGATCTGCCGGTTGATTTACTGACACTTATCAACACCCCAGGCGGCTTTGAGCGGGCACATTTGGCAGGTGTTCAGGCTGGGGCCAACGCGCACAAGCCTTTGAACAGCGTGCAACTGCTGCCTTTGATTCCGCGTCCCGGCAAAATTGTGTGCATGGGCTTGAACTACGCCGACCACGCCAAAGAAGGCGGCAACGCTAGGCCCGATTACCCCAGTTTCTTTTTGCGTGGCAACACTTCGATGGTTGGTCATCAACAGCCCATCATTCGCCCCAAGGTGTCGGATAAGTTGGACTACGAAGCCGAACTGGCTGTGGTGATCGGTCAGCGTGCGCGCCACCTGACAGCGGCCAATGCGCTGGACTGCGTGGCTGGGTATTCGTGCTTCAACGATGCCAGCTTGCGAGACTACCAGCGCAAATCGTCGCAGTGGACGATTGGCAAGAACTTTGACGGCACCGGTCCCTTTGGGCCTTGCTTGGTCACGCCCGACGAGTTGCCTCTCGGCGCTGCAGGTTTACGCATTCAGTCGCGTTTAAATGGCCAAGTCATGCAAGACGCCAACACCAGCGACTTTTTGTGGAACGTCGTGGAGTCGTTGGTGTTGATCACCGAATGCATGACTCTGGAGCCGGGCGATGTGATCATCACCGGCACACCTGCGGGTGTGGGATATGCGCGCACGCCCCCAGTGTGGATGAAGCCAGGCGATGTTTGCGAGATTGAGATCGAGGGCGTTGGAATTTTGTCCAACCCTATTGACGACGAAATCTAAGCTTGCTCAGAGCTATTTGGTTTATTCGGCCTTGGCCCCGGAGCTTTTGACTACTGCAGACCACTTTGGAACCTCGGCGCGCAAGAAACTGTTGAATTCTGCCGTGCTGTTCCTGGTGCTGACCATGCCCAGTTGCGCAAACTTTTCCACCACGTCTTGCGATTCCATGGCGTGGTTGAGTGCGGCGTTGAGTTTTTCGATCACTGCTGTGGGCGTGCCTGCCGGTGCAAAGAATCCAAACCAAGTGTAGTCATCAAATTCTTTGTATCCATACTCAGTGATTGAGGGTACATCGGGCAGCAAGGGCGAGCGCTGCGCACTGGTCACGGCCAGGGCCTTGAGTTTGCCAGCCTTGATCATGGGCACGGCAGGGGGCATGGATGTGGAAGCCAAGGGCGTGTGTCCGGCCACAACGGCATTGATAGCGGCTGCTGGCTGGTATGGCACATGCACGATATCGAGCTTGGCGGCGGACTTGAGGCGCTCCATTGACAAATGGGTGGTGGTGCCTATGCCCGAGGAGGCGTAACTCAAAGGTGTTTTCTTGGCTACCTCGACCAATTCTGGCAATGTTTTGGCCGCAACACTGGGATTGACCGTAAAGATGTTGGGTGTTTTAGGGCCCAACGCCACAGGGACAAAGTCTTTCAATGCGTCATAACCGGCATCGGTATACAAAGAAGGGTTGACCGCAAAGGCCACGCTGTGAACCAGCAGGGTGTAACCATCTGGGGCTGCTCGTTTGACCTGAGCGGAAGCGATATTGCCGCCAGCACCGCCCTTGTTCTCCACAATAAAGTTGCCGCCCGTGAGCTCTGACAGTTTTTGTGTAAGGCTTCGCGCGACGATGTCGGTGGATGCACCAGGGGCAAAGGCCACTACCAAAGTGACGGGTTTGGCCTTAGGCCATTCGGTTTGGGCCCCTGCATGCAGGCCTATTAAACTGAAGCAAAGCCCGAGCACCAGCTTTTGAAAGGAGCGTGAAAAGTTCAGCATGGGGTGTTCTCCTAGATTTCTAATTCAAGCAGGGCTTGCAATTTGCCGAACCAAATGAAAATCGAAATTCATTTCTAAAAATGGCATCTCAATGCCGTACCGCTTGGCAACTTCAAGATTGTGAGATGGCAGCAAAGGCACGATCAAACCTTCGCGCACGCCAAAGACCGTGTCGTTGTCTATATAGGCTGAATCGGCCGGGAACAATTCGGTCACCAAACCAACATAGCCGGGCGCACTGACAATCACGTGAAAGTGCGCCGGGCGCCAGATGTTGCGCTGACTCGCGGCCAGCAGTGCGCCCACTGGCCCATCTGTGGGGACCGTGTAGGGGTGAGGGCGCAAGGTGAGTAGGTTAAAGCTGCCGTCAGCCTCGCATAGAATTTTGCAGCGCAAGTTGTGAGGATCTTGCAAGGGATCCTGCGCGGGGTAAAGACCATTGTCTGCGTTTTGCCAGAAGTCGATTTCAGCATAGGCGATGGGTTGACCTTGTGCATCCAAGACCCGTCCATGTAGCCATGTTTTTTGTCCGGGCTGATCACCGCTCAAATTGACGCCATTGGGGCGCACCAGGGAGTCATGATTGTGAAAAGGCCCCAGGACGCTGCTGGAGGTGCCGCCTTCGGGTTGTGAGACCACATCAACGATTGATGAAATGCCCAAAATGTCGGAGAGCAGACTGAACTCGTTGCGCTCTGAGTCAGTGATGTTCGCGCTTTGAGTCAGAAACTCAAGACCACACAACCACTCTTGTTTGGTCAGTTTGGATTCGACTACAAAAGCATGCAGGTGTTTGACCAAGAGCGCCATGACCTGGCCCAGTCGCGGGTCAGTGGCCTGAGAGAAGCTGCGCATGGCCGCTTGGGTAACGGAAGGCTGGTGCATCTGATAACTTAGAAGTTACACAATGGCTCCATGGTAGGTCAATCAAGGCGTTGGCCGTATAGGGTTTAGACCTGTAGCCAATAGTATGAATTCAATCGCTGACATTGCAGTCCCGGCGCAGCAAGGCCAGGGCGTCGTGCAGCTTGTAATCGCGGTCGCTGATCAAAGTGATTTGCGCGTCCTCCACAAAGTGTTGCCACACCTGTACATAGTCGCTCTGGTGCTGAACCGGCGCGTGCTCCAGGATGAACTGGGTTGCCAGTTCGGGTTGCCAGCCTGATTTGCGGATTTTGCGCACCAAGGTGGCGGCCGACTTTTCGGTCAGCAAAGTTTTCTGCGAGCTGCTTGCGGCGATGCACAAGAACAAGGTTAGCAAGGAGCCGTCGTCGCTGTGGCCTTGGGTGACTTTGTTCCAGGCGGCGGACGCTTCACGGTCAAAGTGGTCGATCTCGGCCAAGCTGTCTTCGATCCAAAAGTAGCGGCCCACAAAGGCGGGGGTCTTCTGAAATAGCTTAGCCACGGGGATAGCTATGTCCTGGATCTTGGGTAAATCCGCCATCAGGCTTTGGCGCACATCCTCAACCACGGCCTTGAATTGCGCGGGCAGGTTCTTGGGCAGTGACAGCTTGAGCTCATGCTTTGAGGGCTTACGCAGGTTGGCGATAAGGCCTTGAAACTTAACCCAGTCCGGCATACTTTGCTGTTTGCAGTGCTGAACGAGCAAAGCCGTGCGAATGACGGCTTCAGCGTCCGGCCCGGCGTCTTCCAATTCGTCCGCATCCAGGCCCAAAGCGTCGGCCAACCATACGGCCGCGTCAATGAGTTGCGACACATGTTGGCGCTTGGACAGTTCGCCCTGGTAGTCGGCCAAGCTGCAAAGCGACCATTTAGCCAGCTGCACGATGTGTTTGTCACTGAAGCCGCCATGCTCGTTCATGCCAAAGTGGCTGTTTTGCGGCATCACAATCAAGGCTTTGAGCATGTCAGAGGCGGCCTTGGAGCGCGACATAAAGCTGTGCTCGCCCAGCAAGAGCGCCGCACGGTGCAGATCGCCCCCGCTTTGCAGCTCCAAGTTCAAACTGACCAAATTCACAATGCGCTCTTTGGCTTTTTCCAATTCCGGACGCAAGAACTCGCTGCCGAAATACCGGGCGATTTGAACCATGCCTTTGGGCGCATCGGTTTGAATCGCATCGAGTTTCTCGCTTGAGAGCAGACCGTGCGCCAGTGCGAATGCCAGAGCCTTTTCAAAATATGGGCTGTTGTCAAACAGCGAGACTGAGTG
Source organism: Comamonadaceae bacterium (assembly GCA_947452725.1). Lineage (GTDB taxonomy): Bacteria > Pseudomonadota > Gammaproteobacteria > Burkholderiales > Burkholderiaceae_C > Limnohabitans_A. The sequence goes on from CANGEG010000008.1 coordinate 21,418, forward strand.
CGTGCGCTGAGCTGTCGTGTTGGGGGAGAGGGTCATGGGGGGGGGAGGGCCTCAAATCGCCGACTCTTCGTCCGGGTCAAGCGCGGCCTGAGTGATTTTTCCCCGGTCAGTGGCACTGGTTTCAACTTTGCCGTCATCTTCTGGCATGTCTTCTTCCTCTGACAAGCCCAGGTCATGTGCACGTGCTTTAGCGCGCAATACCAACAGCATTTCAACAAATAAATCCGGGCATTGGTAGCGCAGGGTCCAGGCCATTTGCATCCAGTCCTGATCGGCCACTTCGTCTTCGCCCAGTTTGGCTTTGACGTACGCCGAGGCGAGCAGAGCAGACTCAGACAGCATGCGGCCATCGTCCTCAACGGCGTCAAACAAGCCGGTCCAGGCAAAGGCTTCAATGCGGCTCCACTTTTCTGTGAAGTAATCGGCCAATGCCTCCGCTCCGCCTTCCAAATCGCCAATGGCTGTTAAAAACTCGACCGGATCGGCATCGTCACGAAAGATGATGGAGTTCATCATGCCGCGCAAATGGGTGCGCGAAAGGTCTTTGTATTGCTTCTCGATCACCACGGCGCGGGCAAATTGCGCGGGCGTGACCAAGAGGTTAATGACTGACTCTTTGGAGTTATCGTATTCGCGGATCACGGCCAGCATGTCTTTGGGCGGGAGCTGCTCCAACACCACCATCAGTGCGTTGTCGCCTTGTTCGTCGGCCAGTTCCACCAAGGCGGCCTCGGCCGCCACGATGTTGCCGGAGGCGATCAGGCTTTGGGTTTTTGCAATCAGGGCGAGTGCGCTTGAGGAGGTGTCTTGCATCATGTTCAGTCCTTGCGGTCAAAGCCTTGGTCGGCCAGCCAGTCGTTACCTGCTTCGTCACGTGCATGAGCGTCTTGCTCGTCGTCGTCTTCAATGCGAGCACCACCGTCTTCGGGCGTTTGTGCGTGAGTCGCATCACCCTGTTGCTCGTCGTCGTCTTTCTCTGCCTCGGGCGGGCGATTGGCTGCGCTCAGCGGTTTGTGGTGCATGTATTCCAACGCAGCAGCCACAGTCATGAACCATTCACCCATGGGTTCTTGAAGGATTTGATCGACGAGGGGCTGAGCCCAAGGCTCGATTATTAGTGCCTGTTGTACAGCACCCCAGGCCAGCAACTCATCGTCGCTGTGGGTCAAAAAATGGTCCATCACAGCAGGCGCGGTGAAGTGGAAAGCCTCATGCAACACCACGGCCACTAACTCGGGATTCAGGTCCATCAGTTGGAGCAAAAAGCCCAAGACCTGGCGTTTTTCGCTCAGGCGTTTTTGCAACACATTGCGGCCTTCAGAGTCAAACGTGAGGTCGTCCAGCTCGGCTTGGTAGGCGCTGCGCAATTCAAGGAAAAAGGAGGAAATATGCATCGATTCAAATCTCAGTGGGCCTGGGTGCGCAGGGGGGCAAAGTAGGAGGTCCAGATCTCGCGCGCCGTTTGCGCCGGATCATCGAGCAAGTTGCGTCGCCGGTTGTCGTCGTAGGCCTGGCGCCTGGTGGCATCTGACAGGACTTCGTAGGCCTCTTGGACTTCGCGAAATCGAGCCGGCGCGTCAGCAGCGGTGTTGCGGTCAGGGTGGAACTGCGATGCTTTTTGGCGAAACGCTTTTTTGATATCAGCCAAGCTGGCGTCACTTTGGAGCCCGAGGGCGGCGTAATGCTCTGTCATTCAAGGTCTTTCAATCTCTTATTTTAGTCGGCTTCGCAACGCAAGCTTGGTCGTGACAATCAAGCCTACTTGGTGGGCCCCGAGAATTGCATAACCCCATCGTCCAAACGGGCCCATCGAAGGTTGATCAAGTCGGCCAGATAGTTCTGATGCACCTGCCAAGGGGCGCGATCACCTTGCTTGGGCAGCACAGATGCGGCGCGCTGCACATAGCCAGATGAAAAATCAAAATACGGCTTCGCTTGGGCGAGGGGGTCTTTGCGCGGCACCGTCTGGGTATACCCGCGATGAGCCATATACGCCAGCAGGCGGCACACATAGCCTGCGGTCAAGTCGGCTTTAAGCGTCCACGAGGCATTCGTGTACCCCAAGGCCACGAAGACATTCGGCAGGTCCGACAGCATCATGCCTTTATAGGTCATGGCCTGCGCGGGGTTGTAGGCTTGACCATCCACGCTGAAGGCAATATCGCCTAAAGCGTTCAGTTGTAAGCCCGTGGCGCTGACAATGATGTCGGCTGCCAGGTGTTCACCGCTGGCCAGCTCGATGCCTGTGGGGGTGATGCGCCCAATGGCGTCTGTCATCACCGAGGCGCGCCCCGCGCGCAGTGCGCGAAACAGATCGCCATTGGGCACCAGGCAAATACGTTGATCCCAGGGCTTGTAGCGCGGGGTGAAGTGCTTAGCGGCGTCAAAGTCGGGTTTCAATTGTTGGGCCATCACGCCGACCAAATGACGTTTGACCTGCTCGGGGTAGCGGCGAGCCAGATTAAAAAACAACATTCCCATCAAAATATTTTTCCAGCGCGTGAGGTGGTGCGCCAAGCGTTTGGGCAAGCCGCGCTGCAGCTTCAAAGCCAGGGCATCTTCGGCAGGGCGTGAAACCATATAGGTTGGCGAGCGTTGCAACATGGTCACATGGGCTGCCGAACTGGCCATAGCGGGCACCAGCGTGGCCGCAGTGGCGCCGCTACCAATCACCACCACCCGTTTGTCGCTGTAGTCCAGGTCTTTTGGCCAAAACTGCGGGTGCACCCAGGTGCCTTGGAATGTGGCCTGACCTTCAAATGCCGGTTGATGCGCCTGGGTGTAACTGTAGTAGCCGCTGCAAAGGTACAAAAAACGTGTTGTCACCTGTTCAAGAGTACCGTTGGCTTGCGACAGTGTGACGCTCCATCGGGACTGCGCTGTGGACCAATCTGCGCGCAAAACTTTGCGGCCAAATTGAATTTGCGGCGTGATCCCTGTTTCGTCGGCCGTGCTTTGGATGTACTTGAGGATCGACGGACCGTCGGCAATGGCTTTGCGCTCTGTCCAGGGTTTGAAGGCGTAGCCCAATGTGTGCATGTCAGAGTCGGAGCGCACGCCTGGGTAGCGAAACAAGTCCCAAGTGCCACCCAAGCGCTCTCTGGCTTCCACCAAGGCCCAACGAGTGTGAGGGCTTCGGGTCTGCAAATGACGCGCAGCGCCGATGCCCGATAGGCCGGCGCCCACAATCAGCAGCTCTGAATCGAGGGGGCCAACGCCGTGATCGGTGAGGGGGGTTGCGGCAGTTTGGGTTTGGGGCACGTGGACTCCTCGGATGAAGCTAAACTTTACAGGAACTAGCGCGTTACCGAAGTCCAGCGCTGGGTCGAATCAAGATGGGTCAAAATACAATGACCTCCTTACTTTGACAGAAAAGAACGCTTTGACCGATGACATACCGCTAATTCAAGAACCCCGCCTTTGGCAAGACGAGCTTTGGACGGCCCGCGTCATCAAAAATGAAGATGACGATGGTTGGGCGGTGGCCATGTTCAAAACCGGGCAAGTGGAGCCTGCACTGGTGGGGCCCTGGACCATGGGGCGCGACAAAAAGAACCCCAAGCCCCTGGACGGTAACGCTTTCATTACGTTGGTTAAAACGGCTGGCGAGTTTGTGCGCCGCTCGGAGCAGCAACTGCATTCCAGTTTGCACCAAAGCTTGTCAGTGCAAGGCTCTTCTGGACGGATTACGGCGCTATTTGACATTGAGCCCGATGATGAAAACCCCTCTGCCACCTTAAGCGCACAGGATGAGGGCGGGGAGTTGCTGGTGCAGTGGAAGGTCGACCCCACTTTTAAATTCAACCGCCACACGGTGCAAGCCTGGGTTGACTCAGGCATGAAGCCGCCCGCTCGAGCCGGGCAGTTTTAAGCGCAAGATGACCGCGTCCCAATCGCGCACGTCGCTGCAGCCTTGGCAAGTTCTTACTGGCGGCATCTGCGGTCTGGTGCTGACCATTGGCTTGGCCCGTTTTGCTTACACGCCCTTGTTGCCCAGTTTGCAAGCGCAAACTGGTTTGACGGATGGCGCAGCAGGGGGCTTGGCCGCCATCAATTACGCCGGCTACATCACTGGGGCACTGGCCACTGCCTGGATTGACGATGTGCGCTGGCGGCACCGCCTGTACAGCATGGGCTTGTGGCTGGCGATTTTGACCACCGCCGCAATGGCCGTGACCGATTGGATGCCGGCCTGGGCGCTTTGGCGTTACTTGGGGGGGCTGTGCGGCGCAGCCGGCATGTTGCTTGGCTCGGGTTTGGTCTTGGGGTGGTTGATGAGCCAAGGACGACGCCCCGAGCTGGGTGCATTTTTCATGGGCATTGGCCTGAGCATCGTCGTCACCGCCTTAGGGTCTTGGTGCTTGGCAATGCTGTGGCCCTTGTGGTCCAGTCAGTGGTTGGCCTTGGCGGGCGTGGGCGTGGTTTTTTTTATCCCTGCCTGGCGCTGGCGCCCCCCCGTTCCGCCGGAGTTGGCGGCGGCCCATGCCTTGGCGGCGCCGGCTGCATCTCGGCGCTGGTTGTTGACGATGGTGGGTAGCTATTTCGCGGCGGGTTGGGGGTTTGTCATCAGCGCCACGTTCACTGTGGCCATGGTCGAACGAGAACCTGCTTTGGTTGGGCAGGGCGCCTGGGCCTGGGCGTTGGTTGGGCTGGCGGCCATGCCTGCGGTGTTTGTTTGGGACCGTGTGGCGCGGCGCATCGGCGATACACGGGCTTTGCTGTTGGCTTTTGGCTTGCAAACCTGCTCCATTGTGTTGCCGGCCATGTCGGGCTCATTGGCCGCGGCATTGGCGGGTGCCTTCGGGTATGGCGCCACCTTCATTGGCATCGTCAGCCTGACGCTGGCCTTGGTGGGGCGGCGCTCACCGAACAATCCCGGCAAGGCCATGGCGCGCCTGACCCTGAGTTACGGCGCGGCCCAAATCATTGCCCCGGTGATCGCTGGAGCCATGGCGCAGGTTACGGGCACCTTTCATGGCGCCTTGTGGCTGACCGCGGGTGTCATGGCCGCCGGCATGGCCCTCTTGGCGACCTTGCCCGAAGACGCTTGAAAAACAACCGCCGTTGGCCATAGGGCCTTCTGCCCTGACAATACACACTTTGCAAACGGTATTGTCCGCTGTTTGTGCTTTTCGGTAGAGTTGTTTTCTGCCTTACCCCTCTGTTTTTTCAAGGCAGCACGCTGTGAGTTCACAAAGTTTCATCCCCGGCAAAGACGCCTCTCTGGAAGCGACCATCAACACCATGCAAACTCGCCTGCAGGCGCTGGGTTTCCACATTGAAGAGAAGAGTTGGCTCAATCCGGTAGAGGGCATTTGGTCGGTGCACATTCGCGATCGTGATTGCCCGATCTTGTTCACCAACGGCAAAGGCGCGACCCGTTTGGCCTGCTTGGCTAGCGCGCTGGGTGAGTTTTTTGAGCGTTTGGCGACCAATTATTTTTGGACCCATTTCTACCTCGGCCCTGATGTGGCAAATCAAGCCTTTGTTCATTACCCACAAGAGCGCTGGTTTGACGTGCCCGAAGACGGCTCTTGGCCCAAAGACCTACTGAACCCTGAGTTGCATGCTTTTTACAACCCCGATAGCAACATTGATGCACGCAATTTGATCGAATTTAACTCGGGCCATGAAGAACGAGGCATCTGCGCCATTCCGTACAAGCGCCAAAGTGACGGGGCCACGGCCTACATTCCTGTCAATATCATCGGCAATTTGTATGTGAGCAACGGCATGTCTGCTGGCAACACACCCGCAGAAGCACGCACCCAAGCCCTGTCTGAAATTTTTGAGCGTCATATTAAGGGCAAGATCATCAGCGAAGGCATTTGCCTGCCCGATGTGCCTGAATCGGTAATTCAGCGTTATCCGCGCATCGCCTCCGGTATTGCCGCATTGCGTGCTGCTGGGTTTGGCATTTTGGTCAAAGATGCTTCTTTGGGCGGCCAGTACCCAGTCATGAACGTGACCTTGTTGCACCCTGAAGACCAGGGGTGCTTTGCCAGCTTTGGTGCCCATCCGCGCTTTGAGGTGGCGCTGGAACGTGCACTGACAGAATTGCTGCAGGGCAGGGCGCTTGATACGCTGGCAGGTTTTCCGCCGCCCACCTTCGATCTTGAAGAAGCGGCCAGTGCGCCCAATATCGAGATCCACTTTGTTGATTCCAGCGGCGTAATTCATTGGCGATTTCTGAGTGGTAGCCCTGACCATGTGTTTGTCGATTGGAACTTCGCCAGTACCACGGCCCAGGACTACGAGTGGTCGCTCAACCGCATACATAAAGATGGCTTTGAGGTCTACATTGCCGATTTTGAACATTTGGGCGTTTACGCTTGCCGCGTGTTGGTGCCGGGCATGTCGGAAATTTACCCGGTTGACGACTTGGAGTTTGAAAACAACAGCATCTCCAACCCTTGGCGTGAAGCGGTGCTGAATTTACCCGATCTTGACAATGAGGAATGCGCCGATTTGTTGGCAACTTTGAACGAGTCTAGCCTGGCCGATCAACGTCCCATCTCGACCGTGATCGGCATGGTGGCCGATGCGGGCTCTTTCTGGTCAGATCTGCGGGTGGGGGAACTTAAAACTCTATTGGCTCTGGCCTGCGGTGATGAGGCCGCCACCATTGAGGGCTGCGAATGGCTGCGCCACTTTGACCAGCTCAAGCCGCAACGACGCGCGGTCTATGCCTGTGTTGAGAGTCTGATTCAACTCACCGATTTAGGTGACACCGCACCCTATTTGGCATCTTTGCGCCAGTTGTACGGCGCAGGCGTTGTGGCCCAAGCGCGGGCCTTGATCGCGCAAACCGATCGCTTCATGGGCATATCTGCACCCGGCTTGCAAATGGAAGGCTGCGAGATGCACCACAAACTGTGGGCCGCTTACGCCAAGGTGCAAGCCCGCAAAGTGGCCTGAACAGCCCTTAAGTCCCCAGGCTTTGCAATTGCACCAAGCCTTTGGGGGTGTTCAACGTGGCCGTAATGTTGGCCGCGCCCTCGGTCACGGCCACTTGGCCAAGGCCAATGGCCTCGTAGGCGGCCTGCAGCTTTTCGGCGCTGGGGTGCTGTACCGCTAGGCTGTGCAGTGTGATACCGGAGCGGGGCAGGCTGTTGCGCGGGTGCAGGCGCAGCGGATCGGCAGCCACCGGTTTGCCCCACTGAATCAGACTGGGTAAGGCGCCGTCAAACAGACGCTGTCCGTCTGCGCGCACCGAAATTTGCCAATTCAAAACCCCTTTGGACGTGCGGCGGCTGGCGTGCACGGCTGGCCCCCGATCAATACCAACCATGCGCAACGCCATGCGGGCGGCCAACAAGTCGGGCGTGCTGGCTACAAAGTGCACCAGGCGCGGCTCTTGGGCCACAGCGGCTTGCAAGGCCGCATCATCCATGTCAAACCAGCGTGTGGGTTGCTTCTTTTTGGGGCGCACAGCATGCGAGTTGATCGCAATGATTTCCAGATACGCCAAAGGGTTGGTCGGTGTGGCGATCTTGAATAAGCGGTTGTGGGTGGCGTACAGCTCATGCTCGCCGCCGGGTCCAGGCGTGATGCCGAGGGTGGCTTTGCACCATTGCACCCCAGCTTCCAAATCGGCGGCAACCACTACCAAGTGATCTATTTCAGTTTTCATGGCCCCGACCATACCATTGCTGTAGACGGGTTTGGACGACGCGCTTAGTCCGTTAGACCGAGACAGCCGCTATGCCCGGGGTGACAGTCATAAGCCCAGGTTTCAGGTGAAATTGCAGCCTAGTCTTGAACGTACCTGTTCAAGTGTCCATTGCCTGAAGGAGACCCGCCATGAATTTGTTTGACCTGAGTGGCAAAGTCGCCATCATCACCGGCTCATCGCGCGGCATTGGCCGCTCGATTGCTGAGCGCATGGCCCAGCATGGCGCCAAGGTGGTGATTTCGTCGCGCAAAAAAGAGGCTTGTGAAGAGGTTGCCCAGGCGATTCGAGCACAATATGGAACGGACAGTGCCATCGCAGTGGCGGCGAATATTTCTTCCAAAGACGAGTTGCAAAACCTGGTCAAACAGACGATTGTGCATTGGGGCCGTGTGGATGTTTTGGTCTGCAACGCCGCCAGCAACCCCTACTATGGCCCTCAAGCCGGCATCGCCGATGCGCAATTTCGCAAAATTTTAGACAACAACATTATTGCCAATCATTGGCTGATCGGCATGGCGGCGCCGCAAATGATGGAGCGTCGCGAAGGCTCGATCATCATCGTCTCCTCTATTGGCGGCTTACGCGGATCGGCGGTGATTGGGGCGTACTGCATCAGTAAGGCCGCCGACATGCAGCTGGCTCGCAACTTGGCGGTGGAATACGGGCCGCACAACGTTCGCGTCAATTGCATAGCGCCAGGGTTGATCAAGACCGATTTTGCCCGAGCCCTGTGGGAAGACGAAGCTATGCTGACGCAGCGCACGGCTACCACGCCTTTGCGCCGCATTGGCGAGCCAGACGAGATTGCCGGTGCGGCCGTCTTTTTGGCCTCCGCGGCTGGCTCGTTCATGACCGGCCAAAGTTTGGTGGTTGACGGCGGCGTGACTATTTGAGTCCTTTTATCCATCTTGCGCGGAAAACCCCGTCCTTTAGGACGGGGATGTAGAGCGCGGACAGCGGAGCTGTCCCCTAGTGCGGCGTCTGCTGTTGTTCGATGTATTGGCGTATGACGGCGATGGGCGCACCACCGCAACTGCCCGCGAAGTA